>NZ_JAFCWX010000017.1:0-124181 GCF_049897805.1 Massilia sp. TWP1-3-3 | reverse complement strand
AAGGCCGCTCATAGAGCATGGGTAGGGCGAGCTTAGCCTGACGCCGCGATGACCACGCGCAGCTAGCCACGTTGGAAAAATCCGGGGGCGAGAAGAAATTCATGCAACATTCAGGCTAGGCATAGCGGCGCAGCTAGGCCCACGCAGGGAACATGCAGCGCACAAAACAATGCCGCCTGAAATCAGGCGGCATTGTTCATTGCTACAAACCGGTTACTGTCGTTACGGCGCCGGCGAAGTCGACTCGTAGGCGCCAATGTCGAGCGCGCCGGAGACTGGGCGCGTCATGCCCAGCGCCACGTGCTTGTAGCTGGCCAGCGGGCTCAGGTCGACGCCCGTTACCGACAGGCCTGGTGCGGTGCCGACATTGATCACCATCGCGTTGGCCGTCGGGCGCAAGTCGTATCCGCCGCGACTGACAAAACCGGGCGCAATCGAACGGTAATTGGTTTTGTCCACGGCCGCCACCTGGGTGCTCAAGGCGCCGATGCCCGAAAAGATATTGTTTTGCAGCAGGATCGGCTTGGTTACGCCGGCGCCGACCATCACGAAGGTGCCGCGCCGCGTGTCGTCATTCAGGAAGGTATTGTTGACCACGTACAAATTGTGGCCCGCGTTGCTGGCCCCTTCCTCCCCGTAGGCCACCATCGCGCCATTGTTGTTGAGCGCAGGCTGCTCGATCACGTTGCCGATGATGTAAGAGGTGCCTGCGTTCGGCAAGTCGATTTCGTAACTCGGCGCACCGGCTGCGGTCGAGCCGGTCTGGCCCGGCGCCAGGCTGGAAAAGCGGTTGTAGAGGATCTTGTTGGTCAAGGCGCGCGACTTGAGATTGTGGCCGACGACCGCGTCGTGCGAAAAATTGTAGCGGAACGTCAGGCTGCGCACCGTGCCGATGTACAGGTTGTGGGTCTGGCCGGTGCCATAACCGTTGTGCCCGAACTCGGAACCTTCGATCAGCACGTCGCTGTCCACCTTGGCGCCGCTCAGGATGCCGTTCTGGTTGTCATGCAAAAAGCTGTTGCGCAGCGTGAAGTGGGTGCCTTCCAGGCGCAGCGCGGCGCCGTTCAGGTCGGGCACCTTGGCGCCAAACATTTCAACGTTTTCAATCGTCACATTATTGCCGACGACGACCCAGGTTCCCTTGCCCATGGCGTTGCGTCCGCCCGCGTCGATCTTGGGGCGGCCATTGACGCCGCGAATGATCAGGTTGGGCGCGTAAATGCCGCACACGTCGCCCACGTAGGTGGCGGCGGCGATCTGGATGATGTCGCCGTTGGCGGCGGCCGCGAAAGCGCGGCATGGTGTTGCATAAGTCTGGCCTGGGCCGACCGACAAGGTGGCGGCGGCGGCGTTGGCGGCCAGGCCCAAGCCCAGCAGTGCGGTACTGGCGGCGAATGCCATGCGGTGTAATGTGGTCATCGTATTCTTCCAAAAGTGAAATACAGCCGTGTCAGCGGCGCGGCAGGAAAAGTTCCTTAAATCAATTTCCAGCAATCAGTATTTCACGTAAGCAAGGCGCACGATTGCTCCAAATCATCCTTTATTTTTGGGGATTATGCGAATGGCAAAGTGGGCGCAGCGCACCAGGCGCTGGCAGTTGAACAAGAGCTGTGATCGTGGCGACAGCACACTTTCGCTTCGCACAAGCCTCAAGCAATCGCTGCCGATGCCTCGCCGTCATTGCGTAATCGGGCGCTTTGACGCGCCAAAGTCTTGCTGACGCGCATCAACGTCGCGGCGAACCGACGTGATGCCGGAGTGACAAGGGTGTTAAACGATGGAAAATTATGCTGTTCAGTTAACTTGTTGTGGCATGACAACGAAAGACGCGCTGTCTGCCGCGATGCGGCGACTTGAACCGTGCGATGGTGCGCAATGTGCGCTCGCCGAGCGACAAAAAGGCGCGGTCCAGCCGCGCCTGATCATGTGAGTCAGGAAAGGTTCCTGCCTAGCATCCTCAGTCGTTCTTGATGACGATGCTGGGAAACTTGCTGCTCATGTCTTTCGCCTTTTCGGCAATCTTGATGGCAACCTTGCGCGCGATATCCTTGTAGATCTGCGCCACCGGACCATCGGGATCGGCCACCACGGTCGGCTTGCCCGAGTCCGTCTGTTCGCGAATTGCCATCGTCAAGGGCAAGGCGCCCAGGAATTCGACGCCAAAGTCGGCGCACATGGTCGCGCCCCCGCCCTGGCCGAAAATCGCTTCCGTGTGGCCGCACTGCGAGCAGATATGGGTGCTCATGTTTTCCACCACGCCCAGGATCGGGATGCCGACCTTTTCGAACATTTTCAAGCCCTTGCGCGCGTCGAGCAAGGCGATGTCTTGCGGCGTGGTCACGATGACGGCGCCCGTGACCGGCACTTTTTGCGACAGCGTCAGCTGAATGTCGCCCGTGCCCGGGGGCATGTCGACGATCAGGTAATCGAGCGCGCGCCAGTTGGTTTGCTCGAGCAACTGCTGCAGCGCCTGGGTCACCATCGGGCCGCGCCACACCATCGGCTCGTCCGGGTCGATCATGAAGCCGATCGAGGACACTTGCAGGCCATGGTTTTCCATCGGTTCCATGGTCTTGCCGTCGGTGGTTTCGGGACGCCCGCTAATGCCCAGCATCATCGGTTGCGACGGACCATAAATATCGGCGTCGAGCACGCCGACGCTGGCCCCTTCGGCCGCCAGCGCCAGCGCCAGGTTGACCGCCGTGGTCGACTTGCCCACCCCGCCCTTGCCCGAGGCGACGGCAATGATGTTCTTCACATTGGGCATGATCTTCAAGCCGCGCTGCACCGTATGCGAAATGATGTTGGACGTCACGTTGGCGCTGACCGTGCCCGCACCCGGCAGCGCCAGCAGCGCCGCTTCGACCAGCTGGCGCACGAGGGCAAACTGGCTCTTGGCGGGATAGCCGAGTTCGACGTCGAGCGCGATATTGGTACCGTCGCCGGCGCCGTCGAGCTTGATATTCTTGATGTTCTTGGAAGAAACGAGGTCTTTCTGCGTGTTGGGATCGATGACTATCGCCAACGCCGCCTTGACGCTTTCTACTGTGATGCTCATGAAAATCTCCGGAGGTGAAAGCGAAGTTTAGCGCAAATCGCCCAGGTTCTCCTTGCAAAAAGGGCAAAGCCAGCCCACGCACCCTGCGCACCGCCGCCAAGCGCTGGTAAAATGCTTTACTCTTTTTTCATCTTGTCCATTTTCCGTTCTTACTTTTAGCCAAAAAGCGCAATCAGACCATGACCCGCAAGCTGTTCGTCACCACCGCCCTGCCCTACGCCAACGCAGCCTTCCACATCGGCCACATGATGGAATACATCCAGGCCGATATCTGGGTCCGTTTTCAGCGCATGCAAAACGATGGCAACGGCGCGCGCGAGGTGCATTTCGTCTGCGCCGACGACACCCACGGCACCCCGATCATGATCGCCGCCGAAAAGGAAGGCATCACGCCCCAGGAATTCGTGGCCAAGGTCGCGGCCGGGCGCCAGCAATACCTGGACGGCTTCCACATTGGTTTTGACAACTGGTATTCCACCGATTCGCCCGAAAACGTGGAGCTGTCCCAAGGCATCTACCGCAAGCTGCGCGATGCCGGCCTGATCGTCACCAAGACGGTCGACCGCTTCTATGACCCGGTCAAGGGCATGTTCCTGGCCGACCGCAATATCAAAGGCGAGTGCCCGAAGTGCGGCGCCAAGGACCAGTACGGCGACAATTGCGAAGTGTGCGGCGCCGCCTACCAGCCAACCGAGCTGGTCAATCCGTTTTCCGTGTTCACCGGGTCCACGCCCATCCTCAAGCCCTCCGAGCAGTATTTTTTCGCGCTGTCGGACCCGCGCTGCTACACCTTTCTCAAGGACTGGTTAAACACGCCGGGCCGCCTGCAGCCGGAAATGGTCAACAAGGTGTCCGAATGGTTGGGGGACGCGGGTGAAAAGCTGGCCGACTGGGATATTTCGCGCGATGCGCCCTACTTCGGCATTCCGATTCCCGATGCGCCGGGAAAGTTTTTCTATGTCTGGCTGGACGCGCCGGTCGGTTACCTGGCGTCGCTGAAAAACTATTGCAGCAAGCATGGCATGGACTTCGATGCGCTGCTTAATGATCCCGGCACGGAACAAGTGCACTTCATCGGCAAGGACATCGTTTCCTTCCACCTGCTGTTCTGGCCGGCCATGCTCAATTTTGCCGGGCACCCGATCATCGACAAACTCAAGGTCAATGTCCACGGGCACTTGACGGTCAACAATGAAAAGATGTCCAAGTCGCGCGGGACCGGCATTTCGCCGCTGCGCTACCTTAACTTGAAAATGAATCCGGAATGGCTGCGCTATTACATTGCCTTCAAGCTCAATTCCAAGGTGGAAGACCTGGACTTCAATGGCGAAGACTTCGTCGCCCGCGTGAATAGCGACCTGATCGGAAAATACGTCAACATCGCCAGCCGCTGCGCCGGCTTCATCGCCAAAAAATTCGACGGCAAGCTCGCCGGCACCCTCTCGCCCAAAGCTCAGCAATGGCTCGGCCGCGCGCTGACCGTGGATGGCGCCGAACGCCAGGCCAGCATCGCCGCCAATTTCGACCACCGCGAATACGGCAAGGCGCTGCGCGAAATCATGGAAATTGCCGACATCACCAACCAGTATGTCGATGAAAACAAGCCATGGATCCTGGCCAAGGACCCGGAAAAAAATGCCGAACTGCACGACGTGTGCACGACCGCGCTGATCCTGTTCCGCCAATTGACCATTTTGCTCGCGCCCGTGCTGCCGCAAGTGGCCGCGCGCGTGGCCGAGATGCTGGGCGACGAAGGCCTGTCGTGGCGCGACACCAGCGGCGGCGCTGTCTACGAAACCATGCTGGGCCGTACCATCGGCGCCTATAATTACCTGATGACGCGGGTGGACGCCAAGATGGTCGACGACTTGTTCGACAAGCCGCCGGTGGCGTCGATTGCGGTGCCGGTGGCCGACGACGCGCAAGCGAGCGCTGCGACCGGCATCGAGGAACTGGCACCGGAAATCAAGATTGACGACTTCACCAAAATCGACTTGCGCATTGCAAAAATCGTCAATTGCGAACAGGTCGAGGGTTCCGACAAGCTGTTGCGCCTGACGCTGGACGTGGGCGAAGGCCGGCTGCGCAACGTGTTTTCCGGTATTAAATCAGCCTATACGCCCCAGCAATTAGTCGGCAAGCTGACCGTGCTGGTGGCCAACCTGGCGCCGCGCAAGATGAAGTTTGGCGTCTCCGAAGGCATGGTCTTGTGCGCCTCGGCCGCCGATGAAAAGGCAAATCCCGGCTTGTACGTGCTCGAGCCATGGCCGGGCGCGCAGCCTGGCATGCGCATCCGCTAAGGGCAAGCGATGAGAATTGTAGTTCGTGAAGCAACGCCGGAAGACGCTCCCCTGATCGCCGAGCTCACCCGCGCCGCCTGGGCCGGCAAGGTCACGGTCACCTCCAGCGGCCACCGCGAAACGGCGTTGCGGGTGAGCGAACACCTGCGCGGCGGCGGCGGCTTTATCTTGATGGTGGACGGCGAACCGGTTGGTTCGGTACGCTACGCACCGCACGATGAAGACCCGGACATCTGGGAAATCCTGCGCATGGGCGTACTGCCGAACTTCCGCGGCAGCAATATGTCGCAGCACTTGCTGGAAGCGGTGATTCACCACGGCCTGGCCTGCAACGCCCAGGAACTGCGCCTGGCGGTGCGCACCGACCAGCCCAAGCTGCTGGACTTCTACGCCGCCTTCGAGTTCGAACTGGCCGAAGAGCTCGAGTTCTCGCATCGCAACCCGGCTGAACCAGCGCCGCGGGTCATGCGCCGCTACCTGCATGACTGACTGGTGTCAAAGTTGTCAATTCGGCCCCCCGGCAGCGCTATAATGTGCGCGTTTGATCACACAACCTAGAACAACAACACGGGCTATGAGCCCGCCCTTCACCCTTTTTGAGTGGCACACAATGACAAAATTCAATTCTCTGAGGCACATCCCGGAATCGACGATGTTTCGCAAGGGCGACGTCTTCGTCCTGTTCGGCGAACTGTTCGGCCGCGGCTATGCGAACGGCCTGATTGATCAGGCACGCGCCGCCGGCATGACGATTCTGGGCATCACCGTGGGTCGGCGCGATGACAACAATGCATTACGTGCCTTGGACGAAGAAGAACTGGCCGAAGCCGAAGCCAAGCTGGGCGGGCGTATCATCAATGTGCCGCTGATGGCCGGCTTCGATCTGGATGCACCCGAAGGCGAAAAGAACGTGACTGAAATGCTGTCCGTCCTGAACCTCAAGACGTGGCAGGAAGACCAGCTCGACTGGGCCAAGGTGGAAGCGTGCCGCCAAGCCGGCGTACGCCGCTTCACCGAGGCCGCCGCCAGCGCCATGGCCGAGATCGACAAGCTCATTCCCGACGGCAGCAATGTGTTTTTCGCCCACACGATGGCGGGCGGCATTCCACGCGTCAAGGTCTTCCTGGCCATTGCCAACCGCATTTACAAAGGCCGCGGCGAGCGCTTCATGTCTTCGCGCGCCCTGCTCGACAGCGACCTGGGCAAGGTCAGCTTGATGAATTTCGACGAAGTGACGGCCAACACGCTGGGCCACCTGATCACGTCGAGCGCGGCAATCCGCGCGCGCATGCAAGCCACCGGCGGCAGCGTGCGCTACACCGCCTACGGCTACCATGGCTGCGAAATCCTGATCGACGGCCAATACCAGTGGCAAACCTACACCAATTACACCCAGGGTTACGCCAAGATGCGCCTGGAGAGCGTGGCCTCGGCCGCCTGGGCCCAAGGCGTGCACGCCACCGTGTTCAATTGCCCTGAAATCCGTACTAATTCCTCGGACATATTTGTCGGCGTGGAACTGTCGCTGTTCCCGCTGCTGCAAGCCTTGAAACGCGAAGGCGGCGGCAAGTGGGCCCAGCAGCAATGGGATGCTTGCCAGGCGCTGCTCGAAGACGACGTCAGCTTGCAAACCGTCATCGACATGATCGCCAGCTACAACGGTGACGCCACCAGCGTGAGCTTCCGCAACTTCGAAGACTGGCCAATGGACAATACGCCGGCGCTGGCCGACGTCATGATCGGCACCTCCGACGACATCACCAAGCTGCACAAGGACAAGAAAGCGCTGATCACCGATCACCTGAGCGCGCTGGTGCTCGAAGGCGCCGGACCGCTGATGTTCCATGGCGCGGCCGAACAGATCGGCCCGGTCCTGTGGCTCAACCACGACATCATCGCCAAAAAGCTCAACGCCCTGCATCCGGACTGAGCACCACGCACCGCCCTGCCTGCGGGGCTGCGCGGCGCCCCTGCGGGGGCGTTCCGGCCACTCATGTAAAATAGCATTTTTCTTGCCTCACTATCTCCCATCATGAAATTCTCGAAACAGCATGCGATGTACGAATCCGATCACACCAAGTTCATCGCCGAACTCAAGGCCAAGAACCCCGGCATCGAAGAAGGCCAGCGCGAAGGGCGCGCCCTGCTGTGGGACAAAGCCCCGACGACGCTGACGGAGCAGGACCGCACGGCCGAATCGCGCGTCAAGCAGCAAGCCTACGTGTACCAGAACAAACTCTGAACCAGGCAAGACCATGTTGCCCGCGGCGACAGATCTGCCCGCCGACGAGGCAAGTGCGCTCTTGAAGGTTGCAGAGAGCGCGGCGGCGAACCCACCGCCGCCTGCAGCCGACGCGATAGCCATTGCCCGCCTGTATGGCGAGCCGCTGCTGCGCATGCCCACCGACCTGTACATTCCGCCCGACGCGCTGGAAATCTTCCTCGAAGCGTTCGAAGGCCCGCTCGACTTGCTGCTCTACCTGATCCGCAAGCAGCATTTCAATATCCTCGACATCCCGATGGCGCAGGTTACCCTGCAATACCTGAAGTACGTCGACCAGATCCGCATCCACAACCTGGAACTGGCCGCAGAATATTTGCTGATGGCCGCCATGCTCATTGAAATCAAGTCGCGCATGCTGCTCCCGCAGCGCAAGAGCGATGATGAGGAAGCGGGCGATCCGCGTGCCGAGCTGGTGCGCCGTCTGCTCGACTACGAGCAGATAAAGCTGGCCGCCTACGACTTGAACGCCGTGCCGCAGCTGGACCGCGACTTCGTGCGCCCCCAACTGTTCGTCGAGCAAAGCAATATTCCCACCTGGCCCGAGGTGGACGCGGGCGACCTGCAGCGCGCCTGGCTTGACGTCATCAAGCGCGCCACGCTGACCCAGCACCACCGCATCAGCCGCCAGGAATTGTCGGTGCGCGAGCACATGACTGCCATTTTGCGCCAGTTGCAAACGTCGCGCTTCGTCGAATTTTCCGACCTGTTCCAGGGCCAGGGCGGCGTGCCGATCGTTGTCGTGCACTTCGTTGCCATGCTCGAGCTGGCCAAGGAAACACTGATTGAAATTACCCAGGCCGAACCGTTTGCGCCGATCTACGTGCGCCTGGCCTACTCCCCGGCTTAATAAAAACTGACAGGACCAGCATGAAAATCATTTCCTCCGTCGAAGAATTGCGCGACCAGCTCAGCGGTCAATTGCGCACCGCCTTCGTGCCGACCATGGGCAACCTGCACGAAGGCCACTTGTCGCTGATGCGCCTGGCGCGCAAGCACGGCGACCCGGTTGTCGCTTCGATCTTCGTCAACCGCATGCAGTTCGGCCCCAACGAAGACTTCGACAAATACCCGCGCACCTTCCAGGCCGACGTCGAAAAGCTGGAAAAGGAAGGCGTCTATGTGCTCTTCGCGCCGACCGAAAAAGACTTGTACCCCGAGCCGCAAGAGTTTCGCGTGCGCCCGCCAGACGACCTGGGCAATACGCTGGAAGGCGAATTTCGTCCCGGCTTTTTTACGGGCGTCACGACCATTGTCTTGAAGTTGTTCGCCTGCGTGCAGCCGAAAGTTGCCGTCTTCGGCAAGAAAGATTACCAGCAGTTGATGATGATTCGCAACATGAGCCGCCAGTTCGCCTTGCCCACGCAGATCATCGCCGCCGAAACGTACCGGGCAGACGACGGGCTGGCGCTGTCGTCGCGCAATATGTACCTGAGCGAGACGGAGCGGGCCGAAGCGCCGCGGCTGTACCATGCCTTGAACCAGGTCGCCGACGAAGTGCGTTCTGGCCACCTGGACGTATTCCAGCTCGAACACAAAGCGATGGAAAGCCTGGCGGCGCGCGGCTGGAAGCCCGACTACATCTCGATCCGCAAGCAAATGGACTTGCAGCCGCCGAGCGCCGGCGACCTGGCCCAGGGTGCACCGCTGGTCGTGCTCGCCGCCGCCAAGCTCGGCACAACGCGCCTCATCGACAACCTCGAAATCTAAAAAATTCCCCCTAACCAGGGTCAGACCACTTTTGCAAATCATCAACTACAACCAAGGGTCAGACCACTTTTGCAAACCAGAAAAAGTGGTCTGACCCTGGTGTACAGGAAATAAGTCAGGTGATGCGGCGCACCGATTCGCGCACCACCAGGCTGAGCGTGGGAACGTCGATCGTCCCGCCCGGCTGGCCGATCATCGGCAGCAGCATGTTGGCAATGCAGGTGCCCACGTCGTACAGCGGCTGGCGCACGGTCGTCAGCGGCGGGGTCGTGTACATCGAGCTGTGCAGGTCGTCAAAGCCGATGATCGAAATGTCGTCCGGCACCCGGATGCTGCGCCGGTACAGCGCCAGCCGCGCGCCATAGGCCGTCAAGTCGTTGCTGGCAAAAATGGCGGTAAAGCGTTGGTTTGACGCGAGCAACTGGTCCACCGCCAGCAAGCCGCCCGACTCCTGGAAGTCGCCCGCCACCACCAGGTGCGGGTCGAGCGCGATCTTGTGCCGGGCCAGGGTGTCGCGGTAGCCGGCCAGGCGCGCGCGCGCGTCTTCCTGGTCGTTGGGCCCGGCAATAAAGGCGATGCGCCGGTGCCCCTGCTCGACCAGCAATTCCACCGCTTCGCAGGCCGCGCCGTAATTGTCCAGGCAAAAGCCGATCGCCCGTTCGCCTTCGAGCTTGCGTCCGAACGCGACGATCGGCACCCGCTTGGAAAACTTCAGGATCTGCGCGTCCGTCATGTTCCCCGTCAGGATCACCACGCCATCGACGCGCCGCCCGATCAACAGCTCGACCCGCTCGGCCTCTTCATCGGCATGCCAGTGCCCGCTCATGATCAGCAGCACATAGCCGGCCGCCTTCATCACATCTTCGATGCCGGTCATGGTCTTGTTGAAGTAGCCGCTCTCGAGCGACTGCGTCAGCACGCCGATGGTCCGGCTGCTGCCCATCTTCAAGCCTTGCGCGAGCCGGTTCGGCTTGTAGTTCATCTCGTCGATGATGCGCTCGATGATCTTGCGCTTGTCGTCGGCGACCTTGGCGGTGCCGTTCAAAAAACGCGAGACCGTCGCCGGCGAGACGCCGGCTGCATCGGCGACTTCCTGCAAGGTGGTGGTGCTGCTCTCGTTCTTCATGGAGGTCCGGCGTTTTGAGGTGGCGCTCACTATATCACCGCCCTGCCGCGCGGGCGCAGAAATGCGCGACCAGCGAGCGGTGCGACGGCAAGTCCGCCTCGGCCCGCGCGGCCATCTGCGCAATCGCCGCAAATTCCGCGCGCGCCTCGTCATGGCGCGCCGGATCGGTGGCGCCGGCGTGCAGCGCGGTCTCGAACTCCATCCCGTACAAAATATACTGCCAGCTGGTGCTCGGATACATCTCCAGGTCGCTGACAAAATCGAGCCGGTGCGGCGCGCGCGCGCTCCACATCTCCAGCTTGTCGCGCAGCGATTGCGGTATCGAGCACGGATCCGCATTCTCGCGCCAGAACGCCGAATCGGTGCGCTGCGTGAGGCAGTAATGCAGCTTGATGAAGTCGACCACGCGCTCATAGCGGGCGCGCATCATCTGGTTGAACGTGGCCGCCACCGGTTCGGTCTGGCCATTGAAGGGAAACAGAAAGCCGATCAGGTAGGCGGCCGTTTCGATCAGGCCGATGCCGGACGCCTCAAGCGGCTCCAGGAACCCGCCCGAGAGCCCCACCGCCACGCAGTTTTTCACCCATTGCAGCTCGCGGTAGCCGACGTTGAGCGTGATGGCGCGCGCAGCGACGCCATCGCTCGCCGGCCCGATGTACGCGCGCAGCACCTGCTCGGCGCGTTCGGCGCTGCTGTGCCGGCTCGAATACGCGTACCCGATGCCGCGCCGCTGCTGCAGGCCGATGTCCCAGGTCCACCCGGCTTCATGCGCGGTCGAAATGGTGTACGAGGCGATCGGTGTCTCGGGATCCGGATACGGCACCTGCATGGCCAGCGCACGGTCCACGAACAGCACGTCGTCGACCTTGCGAAAGGGCGAACCGAGCGCCTCGCCGATCAGCGTCGCCCGAAAGCCGGTGCAGTCGATGTACAGGTCGGCGCGCATGGCGCCATGTTCGCGCGTGTGCACGCTCTCAATCGCGCCTTGAGCGTCCAGCGCCACGCGCTCCACTGTCCCCAGCACATGGCGCACGCCAAGCGCGCGCCCATGTTCGGCCAGCAGGGCGGCAAAACGCGCGGCGTCAAAATGGTAAGCGTAATTCATCGGTCCCATGAAGTCGGCGTCGCCAAAGCGCTTGGGCCCGCGCGCAGCGTCGGCAATCCGTTTTTGCATCGTCACCGCTTCGGCGAATGGCACGCCTTCGCCGGCCAGCTTGCGCAGCCAGTAAGGCAGCAGTTCCGGGCCGCCCGGGCGCTGGCTGGGATGGCTGAACGGATGAAAATAGTGGTCGGCGCCACTCGCCCCTTTGGGCCTGACCCAGTTGTCGAAGCGGATGCCCTGCTTGAACGTGGCGTGGCACTCGCGGACAAAGAGCGCTTCGGATATGCCAATGGCGGCCAGCGTGCCTCGGATCGAGGGAAAGGTGCCTTCGCCCACGCCGATGATACCGATCTCGGGCGACTCGACCAGCGTAATGCCCACTCCCTCTGCAGCGCCATCCGCGCCCAGCGTCTTGGCCAGGAAGCAGGCAGTGAGCCAGCCCGCAGTGCCGCCGCCGACGATCAGGACGCTATGAAAAGTTTTCATGAAAATCGCCTTTTTTGATTATTTTTACAACGCATGAATATTTTGTTTGACTTTCTGTCTGAATGAAATATACCATGAAAACGTTTTCACAGGCCGTGAAATCGATTTCAAGCAAAAACAATAAAGCAAGCTCTTAACCATCCTCTCTGGAGACAGCATGAAAACTTCCGCACCACAGGCCTTCCGACGTCCGGGCGCCCCGATCCAACTGGCTATCCTGACGCTGTTGGCCGGCATCAGCGCCGCCCAGGCCCAGACCACCCCGAAGGACAAACCTGTGGCTTCCAACGACGTCATTCCCGAAGTCGTCGTCACCGCCACCAAGCGCGCCACCAGTTTGCAGCGCACCCCGATCGCCATCACCTCGCTCAACGCCGCCACGCTGCAGGACAACCACGTGCAGACCATGCTCGACGTGACGGCCCTGGTGCCGGGCTTCGAGGCGACCGCCCAGGGCGACCATGGCGTGACCACCATGACCTTGCGCGGCATCGGCAACGACAGCGCCAAGACCCAGTACGCCGATCCTGAAGTGGCCTCTTTCGTCGACAACGTCTACTCGCCGCGCGCCGAAGGCGCCACCGCGCTGATGTTCGACATCGAAGCGATCGAAGTGCTGCGCGGCCCGCAAGGCACGCTGTGGGGCCGCAACTCCACCGTCGGCGCGGTCAACATCCAGACCGTGAAGCCCGAATTGAACAGCCGTTCCGGTTCGGTCGAAGGTGGCGTCGGCGACTACAACCGCTACGGCGTGCGCGCCGCGTTCAACATGCCGCTCGGCGAAACGGCCGCCCTGCGCATCGGCGCGGTGCACGAACAGCACGACGGCTATGTCGACTACCAGCGCTTTGTTGCGCCCTCGCTGGCCAGCCAGCAGGCCGCATTCGCCGCTGCCGGCGGCGCTCCTGCCGCCTTCCGTCCGATCAACGGCAACCAGTTCGCCGTCGGGAACCAAAAATACAGCGCGCAAAACCAGACCGCCTTTCGCGCCAGCCTGCTGTGGCACCTGACGCCACAACTGAAGTGGAACGTATCGTACGAAAAGTTTGCGGACCGCGGCACGCCCAACGCCAACCTGATGCAGCAGCCGCGCGCCGGCGAAAAATTCTGGTCGATGCTGTCCGACAGCGCACCGTGGACCAACCGCGACAGCCAAAACATCCGCAGTCGCCTCGAGTACAAAATCAACGATGACATGGCGCTGCATTACATCGCCGGCTTCTCCAAGTACGAGGGCTCGATGCGCTTCGACCAGGACGGCGGCTCGCGCGTGCCGACCAGCGTGCGTTCCGGCGCCACCTGGCAGGAACACACCACCACCGACTCGCACTACCGCAGCCACAGCCACGAACTCGAACTGCAGTCGCTTGGCAGCAAGGACATCGACTGGCAGCTCGGCGCTTATTATGCGGCCGAAAAGAACGACATCCGCTTCGATATCCCGATCTTCAACGGCACCCAGGAAGGCACAGTCGGCTGGCAGGGTTCTTTCATCCAGCCCAAGGAAACGGTGGCCTCGAGCGCCGTGTTCGGCCAGGCCACCTGGAATCCAAGCGGCGCACTGCATCTGACCGGCGGCCTGCGCTACACCAAGGACCGCCGTGAAAACGCGGGCGGGCGCGCTTACACCTGGCGCTATGACGCCACCGTGCCGCAGCTGCCCCTCAATCCATCGATGGATCCGCGCGTGCCGGGCCAGGGCTTTGCCGCCGACGTACCAGGCAACGATGGCGTCTTTCATGGTAGTAAAGTGACCGGTCTGTTGCGCGTCAATTACGACGTCAATGCCAGCAATATGCTCTACGCCAGCGCCGCCACGGGCTACAAATCGGGTGGCGTGCAAGATCGCGGCTTGACGTATGCGCCTGAGTCGCTGATCAATTACGAACTTGGCTCGAAGAGTTCTTTCATGGGCGGCAAGTTAAAGGTCAACAACGCCTTGTTCTACTCCGACTTTACGGACTTCCAGTTCAATTCGCCGGTGAATTTCTCCGACGGCAGCCGCGGCCTGTCGATCACCAACGCCGAAGGCGCCAAAGTCTACGGTTTCGAGTCGGAGATTTCGGCGCGCCTGACGCCGGCGGACCGCATTTCCGTCACGCTGGCCGTACTCAAGGCCAAGCTGGGCGCCCTAGTGGCCGGCTCGAATGACTATGCGCTGCCGCCTTGCACGGTCGACACCCGCATTGCCACTTGCCTGGATGTGAGCGGCCACAACATGCCGCACGCACCGAAGTTTTCGACCACGGTCCAATACCAGCATACCTTCAACCTGGCCGATGGCACGCTGGTGCCGCGCATCACAGCGCACTATGAAACCGAGGCCGAACTGTCGGTCTTTAACCTGGGGCCGGAAGACCGCCAGAAGGCCTACACCACCGCCGATCTGGGCCTGCGCTATCAGTCGAGCAAAGGCTGGTGGGTCGATGCCTTCGTGCGCAATGTCTCTGACGAGAAGGTCAAGACCAGTGCCTTTAACGGCTTTGGACCGTGGCTGTCGCAGTACAAGCCGCCGCGCACGGCCGGTCTGAATGCCGGCTACGATTTTTAAGTAGCCGCAAACATGAAGCTGCAGGGCAGTCGCCTCCCCTGCAGCTCCTCTTCCGATCGTCTGTTCATCACCTTTCATCAAATTCCACCACCGTCGCATCAACGAGCCTCACATGAACCAATCCAACCAATTTCCCGCCGACTTCACGTGGGGCGTCGCCACCAGCGCCTTCCAGATCGAAGGCGCCGCAGCGGCCGACGGCAAGGGTGCGTCGATCTGGGATACCTTCTGCAGCCAGCCTGGCAACATCAAGGACCACAGCGACGGCACCGTCGCGTGCGACCACTACTATCGCTACAAGGAAGACGTCGCGCTGATCGCCTCGCTCGGCGTCGGCCATTACCGCTTTTCCATGTCCTGGTCGCGCGTGCAGCCGCTGGGCAAAGGCGCCTGGAACGAGGCCGGCTTCGACTTTTACGATTCCCTGCTGGCCGAACTGGCCGCGCACGGCGTCAAGGCCCACGTCACGCTATATCACTGGGACCTGCCGCAGGCATTGCAGGACGACGGCGGCTGGCTCAATCGCGACACCGCGCGCCGCTTTGCCGACTATGCCGCCGAGGTGGCGCGCCGCTTCGGCAACCGCATCGAAGCCATCGCCACCCACAATGAGCCGTGGTGCACCGCCAACCTCGGCTACGGCAACGCGCAGTTCGCACCCGGCGTGGCCGATGCCAGGCAGGCGATCCAGGTCTCGCATCACCTGCTGCTCTCGCATGGCCTGGCCATGACGGCCATGCGCGCCGTCGGCAGCGCGGCCAGGCTGGGCATCGTGCTCAATCAGTGGACGGCCGACCCGGCCACCGATTCGCGCGCCGACCATGCCCTGGCCGAACTCGAATACGCGCGCTCCGTGCAATGGTTCATGGACCCGATCTTCAAGGGACACTACCCGGAACTGGCGCTGCGCGCCCATGGCGCCAATGCGCCACAGGTGCACGACAGCGACATGGGCGTCATCTGCCAGCCCATCGATTTTTTGGGCTGCAATTACTACTTTCGCGCCTGGTGCAGCGCCGCCGAGCCGCCGCTGCCGGCGCCCGGCAAGGACGGCTTTACCGACATGGGCTGGGAAATCCACCCGCAGGGCTTGACCGAACTGCTGCTCAAACTGAACGCCGAGTACGCGCTGCCGCCGATCTACATCACGGAAAACGGCATGGCCAACCCGGACCAAGTCGTCGCCAATGAAGTACCGGACCACGCGCGCATCATGTTCGTGCAAGGTCATCTGCAGGCGCTGCGCGCGGCCATGGACCAGGGCGTCGATGTGCGCGGCTATTTCCTCTGGAGCCTGCTGGACAACTTCGAATGGAACTCGGGCTACGCCAAGCGCTTCGGCATCGTCCACGTCGATTACGCCACCCAGCAGCGCACCCTCAAGGACAGCGCCATCTGGTACCGTGATTTTCTCTCCTCCCGCCCATAAGGACACCCATGATGCCCGGCTCCTATCCCGACGGACCACGCCTGCTGGCCGATATCGGCGGCACCAACGCCCGTTTCGCCCTTGAATACGCGCCAGGCCGCGTGGCGGCCATGCAAACGCTGGCCTGCGCCGATTACCCGCGCTTTGAAGACGCCGCGCTCGCCTACCTGGACGGCTACGGGGGCCTGGTGCGCCATGCGGTTGTCGCCATCGCCAACCCGGTCAACGGCGACGCGATCCGGATGACCAATCATGACTGGGCCTTTTCGATCGCCGCCGCCAGGGTCGAGCTGAGGCTCGACACGCTGCTGGTGGTGAACGACTTCACCGCGCTGGCCATGTCGCTGCCCACGCTCACGGCGTCGCAACTGCTGAAAATTGGCGGCGGTGCGGCCCGCGCGGGCGGCGTCATCGGCCTGGTTGGCGCCGGCACCGGTCTGGGCGTGTCCGGCCTGGTGCCGGCGGGCGGGCAGTGGGTGGCGCTCGAGAGCGAAGGCGGGCACGTGGCCTTTTCGCCGTCCGATCCGCGCGAGGTGGCGGTGCTTGAATATCTGTGGCGGCGTTACGATCACGTCTCGGCCGAGCGCATGGTGTCCGGCCCCGGCATTGCCCTGATCCGCGAGGCGCTGGCCGCCAGCCGCGGCGAGGCGGCCGACTTGTCGCTGCCTACCGGCGCCATCGTCGAGCGCGCCCTGGCCGGCAGCGACGCGCTGTGCCGCGAAACACTGGACTGCTTTTGCGGCATGCTCGGCACCGTGGCGGCCAACCTGGCCGTTACGCTGGGCGCGACCGGCGGCGTGTATATTGGGGGGGGCGTGGTGCCGCGCCTGGGCGACTATTTCGCCGCCTCGCCGTTTCGGGCGCGGTTTGAAAGCAAGGGGCGTTTCAGCGCCTTTACCGCCGGTATTCCAACGCTGCTGATCACCGCGCCCTATCCGGCGCTGGCGGGCGCCGCGGCCGCGCTGGCGCAGCATCTGGGTGCCAGCCCTGTCTACGCGGCGCACGCCGCTCCGCCCGCAGCCACCCTATTGGAGAGCGACCATGCAAGCCACTGAGTTGACCACTAAGTTGACCACTAAGTTGACCACTTCGCCAACCGCATCGCCCGCCACCTCCCCGCTGCTGTGGGTACCGACCGGCTACTTTACGATGGCGCTCGGCTATGTGATGCTGACCAGCGTGACCGCCATCATGTTCAAAAACCTGGGCATGGACAACGGCAAGGCGGCGCAGTACTCCAGCATGCTGATCCTGGCCTACACCGTCAAGCCGCTGTTTGCGCCCTTTGTCGAAATGTACCGCACCAAAAAGTTCTTTGTCCTGTGCGCGCAGGTGCTGATCGGCCTCGGTTTCATCGGCGTGGCGCTGGCCATGGCGCTGCCGAACTACATGGCCTATCTGATGGTGGGCTTTTTCGCCCTCTCGTTCGTGGGCGCGACCCAGGATATCGCCAGTGACGGCGTGTATGTCACCTCGCTCGACGCGCGCGCGCAGTCGCTGTACTGCGGCGTGCAAAGCTTGTCGTGGAATATCGGTCCGATCTTTGCCGCCGGCGGCATGGTGTACCTGAGCGGTCGCCTGCACACCGACCTGTTCCACCATGACGCCAACGTGTTCGGCCCCGCGTGGATCGACGCCTGGCGCATCATCTTCTTTCTGGCCGGCGGCCTGACGCTGGCCATGGCTGCCTGGCACGCGCGCGTCATGCCTGACGGCGCGCGCGCACACAATACGCCAGCCAGCGTGGCCGAGGGCGGGCGCATCCTGCTCGACGCCTTTGTCACCCTGTTTGCCAAGCGCGGCATCTGGCGCATGATCGCCTTTGCCTTCCTGTTCCGCCTTAGTATCGGCTTTCTTGAAAAGATCGGTCCTTTTTTCATGGTCGATCCGGTTGCCAAGGGCGGGCTGGGCATGTCGAATGAACTGCTCGGCATCATCTACGGCACCTATGGCCTGGCTGCGGTGCTGCTTGGCTCTTTGCTGGGCGGCCTGTACGTGGCGCGGCGCGGGCTGCAAGCGACGCTCTTCGTGCTGTGCTGCGCCGTCAACGTCCCGAATATCACCTTCCTCCTAATGAGCATTTACCTGCCGACCAACCTGCTGCTGATCGCCCTGGGCGTGGTGGTGGAAAAATTCTTCTTCGGCTTTGGCGCGGTCGGCTTCATGATCTACCTGATGCAGCAGCTCGCGCCCGGCAAATACTCCACCACGCATTATGCCTTCGGCACCGGCATCATGGGTCTGTGCGGCCTGGTCACCGGCGTCATCAGCGGCTACCTGCAAGAGTCGCTCGGCTACGTCAGCTATTTTGTCTTCGTCATGCTGGCAACCATCCCCTCCTTCCTGGCCGCCTGGTTTGCGCCCTTCCACCATGCTCAGGCAATCGCCCCGGCGCAGGAAGTGTCGGCATGAAGGCCCTGATACTGTCGCTGGCATGCGGCGCGGCGAGCGCGCAAACGGGCGCCATCAAGGTCAACCAGGTGGGTTTTCCCACGCAAGCTGCCAAGGAGGTGGTCGCGCCAGCTAGCCAGGCCAGCACCTTTGAACTGGTCGACGCGGCCAGCGGCAAGCGCGTGTTTGGCGGCAAACTGGGCGCGCCACAGCTGTGGAAGCCATCCATGGAACGCGTCGTGCTGGCCGACTTCTCCGCCTTTGGCACGCCGGGGCGCTACCGCGTCAAGCTGCCCGGTACGGCGCCGTCGGACCCGTTTTCGATCGGCGAAGGTGCCTATCGCGCCCTGAACAGCGCTGCGCTGAAAAGCTATTACTTCAACCGCTCCGGCGTCCAGCTGGAGCGGCGCCACGCAGGGGTGTACGCGCGTGCCGAGGGGCACCGCGACGAGCAGGTACTGGTGCATGCATCGGCAGCGAACGCCAGCCGTCCCGAAGGCACCATCATCGCCAGCGGCAAGGGCTGGTACGACGCCGGCGACTACAACAAGTACATTGCCAGTTCGGGCATCGCCACCTACACGCTGTTGGCCGCCTTTGAACACTTCCCCGCCTACTTCGCCGGGCACGACATCGACATTCCAGAATCGGGCAATGCGCTGCCCGACATTCTCGACGAAGCGCTGTGGAACCTGGAATGGATGCTCTCGATGCAGGACCCGGCCGACGGCGGCGTGTACCACAAGCTGACCAACCTGCGCTTTGACGCCATGGTCATGCCCGCGCAAACGATGAAAGAACCGCGCTACGTGGTGGCCAAGAGCACCGCCGCCACGCTCGACTTTGCCGCGACCATGGCCGTGGCCAGCCGCGTATTCAAGCCGTACCAGGGGCAACTGGCGGCCCGCATGCTGGCGGCGGCGCAAGCGGCATGGACCTGGGCGCAGGCGCATCCCGATCACTACTTCACCAATCCGGCGGGCGTTGTCACCGGCGAATACGGCGACACCAACGTGGCCGACGAACGCGCCTGGGCGGCGGCCGAACTGTACATCACCAGTGGCGAGGACAGCTACTACAGCGCCATGCAGGCGCCCTCGGTGCAGGCCACCGTGCCGGCCTGGGACGACGTGCGGTCCCTGGCCTGGATCTCGCTCGCGCACCACCGCGCGCATCTGACCGGCGCCGCCGACCAGGCGCTAATCGCCACCCGCATCGAGTCGCTGGCAGCCACTTTGCGCGCCCAGTGGCAGACGTCGGCCTACCACGTCGCCATGCAGGAAGCGGACTTCGTCTGGGGCAGCAATGCGGTGGTGCTGAACCAGTCGATGATGCTGCTGCAGGCCTACCGGCTAAGCGGCAATGGCGAGAACCTGAAGGCGGCGCAGGCGGGGCTCGACTATGTTTTGGGGCGCAACGCAACCGGCACCTCATTCGTGACCGGCTTTGGCGCAAGGGCGCCGCTGCATCCGCATCACCGGCCGTCGCAGGCGGACCAGGTGGCCGCTCCCGTGCCAGGCATGCTGACGGGCGGGCCGCAGAACGGTCAGCAGGACAAGGCCGAGTGCAGCACCGCCTACCCGAGCGCGCTGGCGGCGCTGTCGTACCTGGATAATGTGTGCAGCTACGCCAGCAACGAGATCGCCATCAACTGGAACGCGCCGCTGGTGTACGTCACCGCGGCGCTCGACCAACTTACCGGAACCACCATGGAACAACCCGATGCAGCACTGGCCGCCATCGCGCGCCAGGAACAAGCCTTGCAGTTCGACGCCTTTGACAACCGCACCGCGCTGGCGATCGGCCTTGAGATCATTGCCATGGCGCGCAAAAAAAAGCAGTCGGTCGCGGTCAACATCACGCGCAACGGCACGCTGCTCTTCTACCACGGCATGGACGGAACCTCGGCCGACCATCAGGACTGGATCCGGCGCAAGAGCAACCTGGTCAACCGCACCGGTCACAGCTCGATGTATGTTCACGCCGACGTCAAAAACAAGGGCGGCGACATCGACGCCATTGCCACGCTCGATCCGCGCGAGTATGCGGCGCACGGCGGCGCATTCCCGCTCACGGTCAAAGGTGCGGGTGCGGTCGGCACCATCACCGTGTCGGGCTTGCCGGGGCCGCAAGACCACGCGCTGGTGGTGGCCGCGCTCAAGTCGTACCTGAAAATCCGGGGCGAACTGTGAGGCCGATCCGCTGGGGCATCCTGGGCACCGGCGGCATTGCGCGCGCGTTCGCCACCGCGCTGCAGGACACGCCGCACGCTGTGCTGGCCGCGGTCGGCTCGCGCAGCATCGACAGCGCGCGCGCCTTTGGCATGGAGTTCGGCGCGCCGCAAAGTTTCGGCTCGTATGAAGCCTTGTGCGCCGCCCCTGACATCGACATCATCTACATCGGCACGCCCCATCCGCTGCACGCGCGCAATGCGCTGATGGCGCTCGAAGGCGGCAAGGCAGTGCTGTGCGAAAAACCGTTTACCATGAACCTGCGCGAAGCCAGGCAGGTTGTAGCGAGCGCGCGCGCACGCAAGCTGTTCCTGATGGAAGCGATGTGGACCCGCTTCATGCCTGCCCTGGCGGAAGTAAAACGCATCATCGATTCAGGCTTGCTGGGCGTGATCAGCCAGGTGCATGCCGACTTTGGCTTTGCTGGCACGTGCGACCCCGAGCACCGGATCAACAAGCGTGAACTGGGCGGCGGCGCGTTGCTCGACCTGGGCATTTATCCACTCTCGATTTCGCACGCGCTGCTCGGGCCTGTCGTATCCGTGCAGGCGCAGGCGGTATTAAGCGACGGCGGCATCGACCTGACAACCGGCTGGTCGATGAAGCACGCCAGCGGCGCAATGTCGATCTGCAGCTGCTCGCTGCGCGCGCGCACGCCGTGCGAGTTGACGGTATCGGGAACGCTGGGCAGCGTGCGCATGGACGCCATGTTCCACCTGGCCGAGCGCATCACGCTCACGCTTGGCGACGGCATCAAACGCGTGATCGAGACGCCCTACCTGGGCAACGGCTACGTCCACGAAGCGATCGAAGCAGGACGCTGCCTGCGCGCGGGACTGACCGAAAGTCCCCACATGCTGCACGACGACACGCTGGCCCTGATGGGCTTGATGGACACGATCCGCACCCAGATCGGCGTCCACTATCCCGCCGACCAATAACAACACCAGACAAACGGACAAATTTCCAGCGGGGTGGAGATTTTGTGACTGGCGCTTTTTTTGGCCGTCAGCTTGTCAGGTGGTGACGTTCTGGGCCCAGGCCAGGGCCGACAGGTGCGCCTTGTTGACGTCGACCGGGTTGATGTTGACGCTCTTGGCCAGCGAAACGACCAGGTTGGAATTGAGTTCGCACGCCTCGGCCAGCGCCAGATACGGCCCGTACATGCCGCCGCGCGTGAGCAGTGCGCTCACTACTTCGTCAGGCAGCTGGATGGTGTCGAGCACTTCCTTCATCGGCAGCCCAAGCAGGCGGTCGAGCAGCGAAAACATCCCGGCCACGAACAGGTTCTCGCCTTCGCCGCGCAGCAGCGCTTTCACGCCCAGCAGCTCGGTCAGGCGACCGCGCACCACGGCCGTTTCCATCAGCACCGGCGAGTAACCGCTGGTGCTGGCCGTGGCCAGTAGCAGCGTCAGCCAGCGGTACATCGGCGCGTAACCCATCATCGCGATGGCCTGGCGCAGCGACTGGATCTCGCGCGTGGCGCCAAAACCGGCCGAGTTAATAAAGCGCAGCATCTTGTACGACAGCGCCGGGTCGCGCTTCAAGACGCTTTCGATCTGCGGGATGTCGGCGTTCTTTTGCACCATCTGCATCAGCTGCAAGATGATGGTCTGGGCCGGGTTCATGCCTTTGACCGGCGCGCCCGGGCGCGGCGTCAGGTGCAGCTTGCCGACAAAGGCGTCCAGGCCGAGCGCGGCGCAGGCATCAAAATCTTCCCAGGTCGCTACCGGACGGCCCACCATGCGCACGCCCGACTGCTTGGCCGCGGCGTGCGTGCGTGCCTGCGCGGCGACGTCGGCGCCGGCGAAGCGTACTTCAATGTAGGAGGCGCTCATGGCCAGGTTGCTGCCCAGGTGGGCCAGGTCGCCGTCGCGAATCGAAATGCCCACGCCGCCCGCGCGCAAGCCCTGTACCGCCGACAGCGTGTCCGGGTCGGCCAGGTCGGACGCCTTCATGGTCAGCACGGTGCGCTCGGGCGGCATGGCGAACAGCGCGTCGGTCGAAAGCATGTTGGGAACCGCGTCGAGAAACAGCACTTTGTCTTTCAGCAGCCAGCCGGTTTCTTCATCGTTGACGTTTTCGGCGACAAAGCCAATCAGCGCTTCGAGGTCGGCGTCGGTCGGCGTGTGGTTCTCCACCTGCTGCCACGACAGTTCGTAGCCGATCACGCGTTGTTTCGGATCGAGCAGCGGTTCGCGAGTGATGAAATTTGTTTCGTGCATTGTAAGAAGTCTTAGTAAAGTCGCTTGATAAAGTCGTTGGGTAAAGTCGCTTGCTGCGTCGCTGCCGGCGTGGCCCGCAAGGCGCCCACGCCGGAAAAATCAGAAGCCCAAACTGTCGAGCAGGTCGTCCACCTGGCCCTGGTTCGATACCACGTCGGCGTTGCCGGTGGCATGGATCTGCGGTCCGTTCATCAAGCCATTGCCAAAGTCGCGTTTGACTTCAGCCGGCGCGAAATCGACCAGCATCTGCACCAGTTGCTGCTCCAGGTTCTGGGCGATCGTGGTCACCTTGGTGATCACCTGTCCGGTCAAGTCCTGGAAATCCTGGGCCATCATGATGTCCATCAGGTAGGCCTTGGTCTGGACCGCGTCGCTGCGCGATTTTTCCATCGCCGCCACGCTGTGCGCCGCCAGAACGCGCCAGCTGGCCTCGCCCGCCTGCGGATCGTCGAGCAGGGCCTTCCACGATGCCGTCAACGCGCCCGCACTGCTCTCGATACTGTCTTGCAGCGGTCCGGCGGCGTCGGTTGCGTTGAGCACCTTTTGCGCGGCCTGCTCCGACAGCCGGGCCACATAGTCGAGCCGGTCGCGCGCGTCGGGAATCTCGCTGGCCGCCTTTTCAATCAGCTTGTCGAGCCCGAGCCCGCGCAAGCTTTCGTGCAGCGCGCGCGTCATGTGCCCGACGCGGCTCAGGAACTCGTCATGGGTATCCATGCCGACCGGCTGGCCCTCCTGCCGCAAGGAGTGGCCGGGTGCGATCAAGCCCACCTCAGGCTCCGATTTTTTCGAGTTTCTCGAAAATTTTGTTGAGCTTTTCGTCCAGCGTCGCCGCCGTGAACGGCTTGACGACGTAACCGTTCGCGCCTGCCTGGGCCGCGGCGATGATGTTCTCTTTTTTCGCTTCGGCCGTAACCATCAGCACCGGCAACTTGGCTAGCGCGGGATCGGCGCGAATGTTCTGCAACATGGTCAAGCCGTCCATATTGGGCATGTTCCAGTCCGAGACGACGAAGTCGAACGTCTCGCTGCGCAGCTTGGCCAGGGCCATGACGCCGTCTTCGGCTTCATCGACGTTGGCATAACCCAATTCTTTCAACAGATTGCGGACAATGCGGCGCATCGTCGAGAAATCGTCAACAACTAAAAAACGCATCTTTGGATCAGCCATGAATTACTCCGTTGATTCTCTTACTGTGGTTATTAACAGACTGCCGCTCGATGGAAGCAGTCTTAAGGATAGCATTTATTGTTGCCCTAAAGCGACCAAACTCCAGCGAAACGCAGGAATACAGTCAAACGCGCAACGCCCGGCTGCCTTGCGTTGCCAGATAGCCAAGCACCATGCCGGGCAAGTCGGTCAGCGCGCCCACTTCGTGAGCCCCGCCAAGCGCAATGGCTTCGCGCGGCATGCCAAACACTACGCACGACGCCTCGTCCTGGGCAAAGTTGTAGGCGCCTGCCGTTTTCATTTCCAGCATGCCGGCCGCGCCATCTTTGCCCATGCCGGTCAGGATCACGCCGACCGCGTTTTTGCCCGCTGCCAGGGCCGCCGAGCGAAACAGCACGTCGACCGAAGGCCGGTGCCGGTTGACCGGCGCGCTCTGTTCAATTTTGGTCACGTAGTTGGCGCCCGAGCGCGCCAGCAGCAGGTGCGAGTGGCCGGGCGCGATAAAGGCGTGGCCGGGCAGGATGCGCTCGTCGCCGAGCGCCTCGCGCACGCTGATTTTGCACAGCGAATCGAGCCGGCGCGCGAACGAGGTGGTGAACCCTTCGGGCATGTGCTGGGCGATCAGGATGCCCGGACAGTCCGACGGCATCTGCATCAAAAATTCGCGGATCGCTTCCGTGCCGCCGGTCGAGGCGCCGATGATGATCAGCTTTTCCGACGACGTGAGCGGGTTGCGCAGCGCCGGCAGGGCCGGCGGCGGCGCGGCGGCGCCAAGCACGCGCGGCTTGATGCGGGCCTTGGCGGCAGCGCGGATCTTGTCCGCTATGAGCTCGGTATATTCGCGCATCCCGCTCTGGATCGAAATCTTGGGCTTGGTGACAAAGTCGACCGCGCCCAGTTCCAAGGCGCGCATCGTGATTTCGGAGCCGCGCTCGGTGAGCGAAGAGACCATCACCACCGGCATCGGGCGCAGCCGCATCAGCTTTTCAAGGAAGTCCAGCCCGTCCATCTTGGGCATTTCGACGTCGAGCGTGAGCACGTCGGGGTTGGTCTGCTTGATCAGTTCGCGCGCCACCAGCGGATCGGGCGCCACGCCCACCACTTCCATATCGCTCTGGCTCGAGATGATCTCGCTCATGACGCTGCGGATCAGCGCAGAATCGTCGACAATCACTACCCGGATTTTCTTCATTGCACTCTTTCAGTCAAAACAGGTCGATCTCGCCGCCCACGGGCTGCACCTTGAGCCGGCTGGCGTAATCGAGCTCGCGCCGCGCCAGTGTGTCGTTATGGGTTTGCATCAGCTTTTTGACCAGCACCTTGCCCGTGCGGGGAAAAAAATACACCTTGCGCGGATAGACGTCGTTCAAGTCTTCGGCCATGACGCGGATTTTCTCGGTCTTCAGGTAGTTCATGACAAAGGCGGCGTTGCGCTCGCCCACATTGATGGCCGTGAAGCCGCGCAGCACGGCGCCGCCGCCGAACACTTTCGCTTCCATGTTTTCGCGCCGCGCACCGGCTTTCAGCAGGTCGTTGATCAGCACTTCCATGGCGTAGGTCCCGTAACGCATCGAGGCCGACACCGGGCTGTTGGCGTCGCTGCCGCCGCCGTCGGGCAGCATGAAGTGGTTCATGCCGCCAAGGCCGGTGACGCGGTCGCGGATGCAGGCGGCCACGCAGGAGCCGAGCACCGTCACGATCAGCATGTCCTTGGGCGTGTAGTAGTACTCGCCCGGTAAAATCTTGGCGGCGTCGCAGCCGAACGTCCGGTCGTAATAGACGTTGGTAGCGAATTGTTCTCTGTTATCGTTGGCCATGGTTGGTTCTCATAGTACTGCGCTGCGCGCTGCTCATTTCGCCGCACGGCGTTCATCGAGTTCATAGACAGTCTTGCCGCGCAGTTTGAGCGACTCGGACACGTACAAAAAATTCTCGGAGTGGCCGGCGAACAGCAAGCCGTTCGGTTTCATCAGCGGCACAAAGCGCGCCAGGATCTTGCGCTGGGTGGCTTTGTCAAAATAAATCATCACGTTGCGGCAAAAGATGACGTCGAACTGGCCCGAGAGCGGCCACTTGTCCGACAGCAGATTGAGCTGCTTGAAGCTGATCAGCTGGCGCAGTTCCGAGCGCACCCGCACCATGCCTTCCTGCTCCCCTTTGCCGCGCTGGAAAAAACGCTTGGCGCGCTCGCCTGCCATCTTGTCGATGCGGTCGATCCCGTACACGCCGTTCGCGCCCGTCGCCAGCACGTTGGTGTCGATGTCGGTGGCGATGATCTGGACAGGCGGCGTGAGCGTATTGAACGCCTCGCAGGCGGTCATCGCGATCGAATATGGTTCCTCCCCGGTGGAGGCGGCCGAGCACCAGATCGTGATGGGCTGCTCGCGCAGCTTGAGCAAGTGTTCGGCCAGCAGTGGAAAGTGGTGCGCCTCGCGAAAGAACGAGGTCAGGTTGGTCGTCAAGGCATTGGTGAACGACTCCCACTCCTCGCCCAGGCGGCCCGCTTCCAGGTCGTCGAGGTAGCGGCCAAACGAGACAATGCCGGTGGCGCGCAGGCGCCGCGCCAGGCGGCTGTACACCATTTCCTGCTTGCTGTCGGCCAGCGAGATGCCAGCGCGCTGGTAAATGAGCGTGCGCACACGCTCGAAATCAGCGCGCGTAAAATTGAATTCTTTGACCGTATCCGACTTCAAAATTCTTCCCAATCCTCAGTGGTGGCAGCGGCGATTTTTTTGGGCTTGGCGGCCGGCGGGGGCACATGCGCCTTCACGGCGGGACGCGCGCGCGGGGCCGCAGTTCCGGTCTCAATCGCAGTCCCAGTCGCAGTCGCAGTCGCACTGACCCTGCGCGGTGCGCGCGCGCCAGCCGGCGCCGTCTGGCTGTCGCCACCGAGCTTGAAGATGCCAACCGCCGCGGCCAGTTGTTGCGCCTGCTCCTGCATGCTCTCGGCCGCCGCTGCCGCTTGTTCGACCAGCGCCGCATTTTGCTGCGTCATTTCGTCCATCTGGGTGATCGCCTGGTTCACTTCTTCGATGCCGTTGCTCTGCTCCTGGGTGGCGGCGGTGATTTCACCCATGATGTCGGCCACCTGCTTGATCGAGGTGACGATCAATTCCATGGTCTGGCCGGCCTGGTCGACCAGTTTGCTGCCGGCGTCGACCTTGTCGACCGAGTCGCCGATCAGCGACTTGATTTCCTTGGCCGCTCCGGCCGAGCGCTGGGCCAGGTTGCGCACTTCAGCGGCCACCACCGCAAAACCGCGCCCTTGTTCGCCCGCGCGCGCCGCTTCGACCGCCGCGTTCAGCGCCAGGATGTTGGTCTGGAAGGCGATGCCGTCGATGACGCCGATGATGTCGACGATCTTGCGCGAGCTGTCCTTGATCGAGCCCATGGTGTCGACCACTTGCGCCACCACCGAGCCGCCCGTCAGCGCGACCGACGACGCCGACACCGCCAATTGGTTGGCCTGGCGCGCATTGTCGGCGTTTTGCTTGACGGTGCTGGTCAGCTCTTCCATCGAACTGGCGGTTTCTTCCAGCGAGCTCGCCTGCGACTCGGTGCGCGCGGACAGATCGGCGTTGCCGGCCGCGATTTGTTGCGAGGCGACGGTGATGGTCTCGGTCCCGGAGCGGACCTCGCCCACGGTGCGCGACAAGCTGTCGATCATGTCATGCAGTGCCTGCAGCAGTTCGCTCGTTTCATCCTGGCCTTCGACCTTCACGCGCGCGGTCAGTTCGCCAGCGGCGACCTTTTTGGCGATCGACACGGCGCCATGCAGGGGCGCCACAATGCTGCGCGTGATGAACAGCGCCAGCAGCGCGCCCAGCGCCAGCGTGGCCGCGCCGATCACGTACAGCATGGTTTTCAATCGGGTGTCGTCGCCAACCGACTTGTCGAGCATGACCTTGGCGGCGGCCTGCTGCATCTCGACTAACTTGTTGAGTAGCGTGAGCGTCTGGCCGTTGAGCGGGTCGATGCGCGCCGCGATCACCTTGGCCGCGCCTTCGCTGTTAAAGGCGAGCACCTGGCCGATGACCTCCTTGAAAGCTGCTTCCAGTTCCTTGTCGGCGGCGGCGATGTCGGCGATGATTTTTTTCTCGCCCTCGTCCAGGTTCGAACCTTGCAGCCGGGCGCGCGCGTCGTCATAGCGCTTGCTCTGCGCCTTGACCTTTTCCTGCTCTTTTTGCATCAAGGGGACATCGGACTGCAGGCCGATGTTGCGCATTGCGATACCCGTCTCGAGCATCGCGCTTTTCATGGTTGCGACCTGCACGCTTTTGGCATTGGCCGCCGCAAGCCCATCCATCAGCGCGGCCTTGTTGCCGGCGTTAAGGACGTTCGTCAGCACCACCATCGCCACCAAAACCAGCAGGATGCTGCCAAATCCAACAGACAGGCGGGTACCAATCTTAAAGTCGCGCAAATTCATGTCGGTCTCCTCGGGGTGCGGCTTTTTTTAGCTTCAGGCGGCGATTTTGTCGATCAGGCCCATTTCGCCCGAGGACATCAGCTTGTCGATGTCGATCAGGATCAGCATACGCTCATCGACCGTTCCCAGTCCCACCAGGTAGTCTGAATTGAACGCCGTTCCCATTTCCGGCGCCGGCTTGATCTGGTCGGGCGTGAGCGTGGTCACGTCCGAGACGCTGTCAACCACCATGCCCATGATGCGCCCGCCGATATTGAGGATGATGACCACGGTGAACTGGTCATACACGGGCGTGCCGAGCTTGAACTTGATGCGCATGTCGACCACGGGGATGATGATGCCGCGCAGGTTGATCACGCCCTTGATAAATTCGGGCGCATTGGCAATCCTGGTGACGGCTTCATAGCCGCGAATTTCCTGCACCTTCAAGATGTCGATGCCGTATTCCTCGGAGCCGAGTGTAAAGGCCAGAAATTCGCTGCCTGCGCCGTCCTTGCCGTCGCTCGGCTTGGACATGGATGAAGAGATGGACATGATGGAATCCTAATGGTGAAAATAATGGTGAAAAGCGCGTGTTCGCTATGAAAAAATGGTGTCGTCGGCCAGCTGGCGCGACGAGCGCATCAGGGCCGACACATCGAGGATCAGCGATACGCCGCCGTCGCCCAGGATGGTGGCGCCGGAAATGCCCGTCACCTTGCGGTAGTTCGATTCGAGATTCTTGACCACGACCTGCTGCTGGCCGACCAGGTCGTCGACGAACAGCCCGGCCTTGCGCCCGTCCGCCTCCAGGATCACGACAATGCCTTCGCACGGATCGGTAAATCGGGGCACGATGTCGAACATCTGGTGCAGCGGGATCAAGGGCAGGTAGTCGCCGCGCACCTTGATCACGCGCCCGCTGCCGGAGATTTCCTTGACGTCTTCCGGGGCCGGCTGCAGCGACTCGACCACGAAGCCAAGCGGCAGGATGTAGACTTCTTCGCCGCAGCGAATCGACATGCCATCCAAAATGGCGAGCGTGAGCGGCAGCGAAATCGAGATCGTGGTGCCGAAACCTTTGGCCGAACGGATATCGACCGCGCCGCCCATGGCGGTGATGTTGCGCTTGACGACATCCATGCCCACGCCGCGTCCCGAGACGTCGGTGACGGCTTCGGCGGTGGAAAAGCCGGGCGCGAAAATGAGCTGCCATACTTCGCTGTCGGTCATGCTCTCGCTTACCGGCAGGCCGCTTTCCAGCGCCTTTTGCAAGATCCGGTCGCGATTCAAGCCGCCGCCGTCGTCCGACACTTCGATGACGATGTTGCCGCCCTGGTGGCCGGCCGACAGGAACAGACGCCCCGCTTCGGTCTTGCCGGCGGCCATGCGCGCTTCCGGCATTTCAATGCCGTGATCGATACTGTTGCGCACCAGGTGGGTGAGCGGATCGACGATGCGCTCGATCAGCCCCTTGTCAAGTTCGGTGGCCGCGCCGTGGGTGATGAAGTCCACCTTCTTGCCCAGCTTGGCGGCCAGGTCGCGCACCATGCGCGGAAAGCGCGAGAACACAAAGTCCATCGGCATCATCCTGATCGACATGACCGCTTCCTGCAGGTCGCGCGTGTTGCGCGTGAGCTGGGAGACGCTGCCGAGCAAGCGCTCGTGGACCATGGGATCGAGGTTTTCGCTGCGCTGCTCGATCATGGCCTGGGTGATTACCAGTTCGCCGATCAAGTTGATCAACTGGTCGACCTTTTCAATCGAGACCCGGATCGAGGACGATTCGGCGGCGGCCTTGTCATCTTTTTTGCCACCTTTTTTCTCAAGCGACTCCGTCACTTCCAGCGCTTCGATGCGCGCGGCCTGCGGCGCGGCCTTGCGCGCCGCCACGGGCGTGTCGGTGATGCCGGCCGCGGCGCGGATCATCTCAATCGGCTGGAAAAAGCCATAGCCGCGCTCTTCGTCGGTCTGGGCCAGGGCCGTCTGCGGCGCCGCTTCGTCGACCGGGTCGAAAAAACCGTAGCCCTGCGCGTTTTCGACCTTGGCGCGCGCCTTGTCTTCAATGGCGCGCTGCTCGCTCGTCAAGGCCGGCGCCTCGAACATTTTCAGGTCATCCGGATCGAGCACGAACGAACAGATCGCCACGATGTCGTCGAGCGACTCGTGGGTGGTCACAACGAGCGCGTAGCGCTCCCCGCCCAGCGGCACCACCGATACGCTGCCCAGCAAACCCAGTTCGGCCGCCAGCGCATCCACGTCGCGCTGCGGCACCACGGGCAGCTCGATGCGAAAGCGCCGCCCGCCCGGGCCGGCCTTGATCTTGGTCTCGGCCCGCGCGAAGGAAGGCGCGCTCGGCGCGGCCAGCGGCGGCGCGTCTTGCGAGAGCTCTTGCAGCATCATGCGCACGTTGGCCACCGCATCCTGGTCCACCGGCGTATGCAGGCGGTGGCCGTCGAGCTGCATCTTGAGGATATCCTTGGCCGCCAAAAAGGCGTCCACGTGTTCGGACGTGAGCGCCATTTCGCCTTTGCGAATGCGGTCGAGCAGCGACTCGAGGATGTGGGTCACCTCGGTCATGTCGTTCAGACCGAACGTGGACGAGCCGCCCTTGACCGAATGGGCCGTGCGGAAAATGGCGTTCAAGTCTTCGGCGTCCGGCGCGGCAATGTCGACAGCCAGTAGCAGGCGCTCCATTTCAGCCAGCAGTTCTTCGGCCTCGTCAAAAAAGACCTGGAAAAACTGGCTTATGTCGATCGTCATGGTGAAGCTCCATCCGTTTCGCGGTACATCATTGCGGTACTCCCAACGCGGGCCTGTGGCCGGTCAGCCGATCACTTTCTTGACCACTTCGATCAAGCGCTGCGGGTCGAACGGCTTGACCAGCCAGCCGTTGGCGCCCGCCGCCCTGCCCTTTTGCTTCATCTCGTCGGAAGACTCGGTGGTGAGCATCAGGATCGGCGTCTTTTCGTACGTCGGCAGGCCGCGCAGCAGTTTGATCAGGGTCAGGCCGTCCATGCGCGGCATGTTCTGGTCGGTCAGCACCAGGTCCACGCTTTGCAGCTTTGCCTTTTCCAGGCCATCCTGGCCGTCGACCGCTTCCACCACCAGGTAGCCGGCCGCCTTCAGGCTGAAGGCCACCATCTGGCGCAATGAACTGGAATCGTCGACTGCGAGTATTGTTTTAGCCATCTTTGCTCCTGCTGTGTAAATCCGGGCACATGCCCTTGTTGTCGTTGAGAGTAGACCGAAGCTGCCAGGTGCCGAGGCGCTAGAACAGTTCGATGTCGCCACTTTCCAAGTGCTGCTGATTGACTGCTTTTCTTAACACGCTGCGCAGCTCGAGCGACTGGATCGCCAGGGCCATGCTCACTTTGCCAAGCAGTTCGACGATTTCTTCGCTGCCGCTCTCGGGCGCCACCACCGCGCCATGCGCGCCCAGCGTACCGAGAAAATCGCGCAGGCCGCCCACGCGCTTGATGGTGCGCTCGATCAGCTGGCTCGTCATGTCCTGGAACTGCATGCTGGTGATTGCCATGTTGACGTGCTCGCCAACCTCGCCCGACATGCCGCCAAGGCGCGCGCTTTCGTCGGCGCTTGGCGTGCCGCCCGCCAGCAGCAGGTCAATCGTGTCCTGGCGCGAACCGACCGCGTTGTGGATCGCCATGAAGCTGCCGGTCAGCTTGTCGATCGCTTCCTCGAGCAGCAGGCCGGTCTGGATCAGGTCCGTCTCGACTTCGGTCAAGTGCCGTCTGCCGTGGTCGGAAACGCCGGTAAGCAGGCGCTTGACATGCGAACCCAAGATCTTTTTTCTTGCCATTCAACTTCTCCAGTGTCCAGACCGCGCATTAATGCGCGGGTGTCTTTGCTGCCGTAATCGGCGGCGCCAGCGTGGCTGCCGCTTCAGGCTTGGAAACCACCTCCGGCTCGGGCACCTCGATCGACGAGGCGCCGTCGCGCATCACCGCTTCTTCGGTCCTCTTGTTCATGACGATGATGCTGATGCGCCGGTTGATCGCATTAAAAGGGTCTTTCGCGTCCAGGTGGGCGGCCGAGGCCAGGCCCACCACGCGCAAGATCTTGGCGTCGCTCATGCCGCCCAACACCAGTTCGCGGCGCGAGGCGTTGGCGCGGTCAGACGACAGTTCCCAGTTGCTGTAGCCGGTGTCGCTCATGTAGGGCGTTGAATCGGTGTGGCCCGACAGGCCGATCCGGTTCGGCACTTCATTGAGCACCATGCCGATCACATGCAAGATCTCGGCCGTGTAAGGCTGCACGCGCGCGCTGGCCAGCGCGAACATCGGACGATTTTGCTCGTCGACGATCTGGATCCGCAAGCCTTCGCTGGTGATGTCGAGCAGCAGCTGCTTCTGGTACTTTTTCAGCAGCGGGTTCGCTTCGATGGTGGCCTCAATCTTGGCCTTGAGCGACTTGAGGCGCTTCGATTCTTCGGCCACCAGCACCGCCTTGGCCGCTTTCAGGTCATAGGTTTTTTTCTCAGGCGCCGTCTCGCCTTTTTTTACCTGGCCGTTCTGGCGCGTCAAGTCCGTGCCGCCGCCCTTGATCACCGACGAACTGTCGCCGCTGCCCGAGCCGCCCGCCATGGCCACCTTGAGCGGGGTGCCGAAGTATTCGGAAATGCCGTTCAGGTCGCCCTTGCTGGTCGAGCCCAGCAGCCACATCAGCAGGAAGAAGGCCATCATGGCGGTCACGAAGTCCGCGTACGCAATTTTCCACGCGCCGCCATGGTGGCCGCCGGCGGTTTTCTTGATGCGTTTGACGATTATCGGTCGCAAGCCGTCATCGGCCATAGGTGCTCCGGCAGGTAAGCATCGTGCGTTTAAAAAGCGGGTGCATCATGCGTTTACTTGGTCTTCGACTTCTTGATGTGCTCTTCCAGTTCCGAAAACGTCGGGCGCTCGGTCGAGTACAGCACCTTGCGGCCAAATTCCACCGCCAGCGCGGGCGCGTAGCCATTCAGGCTGGCCAGCAGCGTCACTTTCACGCACTGGAACATCTTGGTCGATTCTTCCAGCTTCTGTTCGAGCAGGCTGGCCAGCGGGCCCACAAAACCGTAGGCCAGCAAAATACCCAGGAAGGTGCCCACCAGCGCCTTGGCGATCAGGATGCCCAGTTCGGCCGGCGGAATGCCCACCGACTCCATCGTGTGCACCACGCCCATCACGGCCGCCACAATGCCGAATGCCGGCAGGCCGTCACCGAGCTTGGCGATCACGTGGCCCGGTACCGCGCCTTCGTGGTGGTGGGTCTCGATTTCGTTGTCCATCAGGTTTTCAATCTGGAACGCGTCCATGTTCCCGGACACCATCAGGCGCAGATAATCGGTCATGAATTCGACGATGTGATGGTCCGACAGCACGCCCGGATACTTGGAAAACAGCGGGCTTTCTTCGGGCTTGTCGATATCGCCTTCGATCGACATCAAGCCTTCCTTGCGCACCTTGGACAGGACGTCGAACAGCAGCGACATCATCTCCATGTACAAATCCTTGGTATGGCGCGAACCCTTGAACAGCGAGGGGATCGCCTTCATGGTCGCCTTGATCGATTTGCCGTTATTGCCGACAAAAAAAGCGCCCAGCGCGGCGCCGCCGATCATCACCAGTTCGAGCGGCTGGAACAGCGACGCCAGGTGACCGCCGCTGGCGGCAAAGCCGCCAAACACCGAGGCGCACACGATGATGTATCCGATAATGACTAACAAAGCGTGCTGGCTCCCATGGTCGAAAAAGCATGCGTAACGTCAAGGCAAGAACATCACACGCATGCTGCATATTTAATTTACATACGGAACTACAATAGCCTGCAAATGCTTGCCGAGCAAGGGAAAACGCCCTGTTTGTCGCCTAAAAGTGCCAGACATAAAGCGACGGTCCGCGCCCTGTGGGCACAATGTCAAGATCGGGTGCTCTTTCCGTTATCAAGAATTCATAGCTCAGCAAAATCGCGCCGGAACGCATCTCGCGCGCAGCCTTTTTGTAGAGCGCGCTCATGGCCGCCGGCGACAGGTAAGCGAAGACAGCGTCGTAGTGGGCAAAGTTGAGTTGTTCATAATCGCCGCGCAAAAAACGCGCGCCGCTGTTGGCCATTTTTGCGCGCAGGCGGCTCACCAGCCACGGTAATGGCGCAAGTTCAATGCCCTCGCATTGCGCATGCGGGCGGCGCTTCGCAAGCTCGAGCACCAGGCCGCCCAGGCCACTGCCGATGTCGATCACGCGCAGCGGACGCTCAAGCGGCAGCAGGCGCGCGACCTCGTCCCACACGCGCCGGCCGGACGGGTAATACGGGACCTGGGTGCGAAAGGTGGACCAGTACAGGGCGAGCAAAAACAGGAAGCCGGCCAGGAACACGCGTGGCGAAATGGCCAGCAACTGCCCTTGCAGCAGCGCGAGGGGAAACAGCAGTTCGATGGCGAGCCACCAGGGGGCGAGTTTGCGCCACCAGGTGAGCAGGCTGGCGAACACACCCTGGATCAGGGCGACGGCGGCGTAACCGGGGGCCAGGCCGGCGCGCGCAAAAAAGTAGACGCAGACCAGCGTGAGGGGAAATGCGGCGCATTGCAGCACCAGCGCCTGCACGGCGGGGGCGCGCCAGACGCGGCCCAGAGCAAGGCTCACACCCGGCCCTCGAAATGGCGGTGTGACGCGGCCGAACCGCCAATCACGAATTATCAAGCGCCGCCGCAGCGGCAGCGTCCCTGGATTTTTTGGTCTTGCCCGCGCGCGAAGGCATGTGGCACAGCCCGCACAGATAATCCTGGTTCAAGTCCATGCAATTGACCACGAACTTGCCATGGCATTTTTTGCATGGCGCCATGGCCAGCATTTTGCTGTGAAAAAAACGCACCAGCGTCCAGGCGCGCGTGAGCGAGAGCAAGGGCTCTTCGCCCGGCTCCGGCGGCATTTGTTCGAGGTACAGTTTGTAGGCCTTCATCACCGCTTCAATCCCCGTCGCACCGGCATGGTCGACCAGGAACTTGTGAATGTTGATGAACAGCGAAGAATGAATATTTGGCTGCCAGGTCAGGAACCAGTCGGTTGAAAACGGCAGCATGCCCTTGGGCGGCGAGACGCCCTTGAGTTCCTTGTACAGCTTGAGCAAGCGCTCGCGCGACAGCGATACTTCCGTTTCAAGCAGCTGGAGCCGGGCGCCAAGCTGGATCAGTTCGATTGCAAGCTGGATTTCGTGCGCCTCGGTGACAACGCTTTTCTTGCTCATGTCTGCGACTCCAGCAATCCTTGCTTACGCAATCTCTTCGACTGCCTGGCCCGCCATCAGGATGGCGGCGTGCGACTGGGCCAGTACACGGTCTTTGTTGTAATTGGTCAGCATGGAAAGAATAGCACTATCGTCAAAGCGGAAGCGCGCGAGCATCATGTTGCCGCCGGCCAGTTTCAGGATCTGGGCGTTGCTCATACTCTCGATCAGGTCGGCAATGTCGGCGGCGATGCCGAGGCGAAAAATCGCGGTCACCTTATCAGCACGAATCATCTGCTGAGCGAGCATCAGGTAGCTCAGGTTTGCATCACGAATTTCAGCCATCATGTCGTTCGCTGTCATGTCCATCTCCTAATATTGCGTTAACTCGTTGCGTTAGTTCGGCGCCGGTACGTATTGCCGATGAGATACATTCTGACTGTGCGGAAACTATTCAGGAATAGGTCAGCGGCTGTATTTTGCGTCGGAGAATGACGAGGTAGACCCGTAAGAGTTTGTCTTACAAACCCTGCCGGATCATTGTCGCGCCCCTATGGTAACAGGGGGCAATGAGAGGTGATTTACTGTAGAACTTGCTACAACTTGGCGACACTATTTCTGTCGTCTTGTACCGGTAACGTCAAACTTTTTGAAAACTTTAGGCTTTTTTTGAATTTTTTTCCGCAACCCATTTCTGCCTGCCTGACTCCGTAACGGCGTCACTTTCCGGAACTTGAGGATTTTTTCGAAAATACTTTAAATAATTTTCAAGAAAGCCATGCCACGCCAAAACCAGCGCAATATTAGCATAAAAACCACCGAAGTCTTTATCGGCCGCTTCTCAATTCTTGTTAAACTGCTGTCCTCACCTCAAATGATTGAGGCTTAAAGTACTTTCAAGGTGCCCGAATGATCCGTAACGACTGCCTGGCCCTCGACGCCGGGGACGCCCTCGCGCCGCTGCGCGAACTGTTCGCCCTGCCCGAGGGCGTCATCTACCTCGATGGCAACTCGCTGGGCGCCCGGCCCAAAGCCGCTCTCGCCCGCGCGCAGGACGTCATCGCGCGCGAATGGGGCATGGACTTGATCGGCAGCTGGAACACGGCCGGCTGGTTCGACCTGCCCAAACGCCTGGGCGACCGCCTGGCGCCGCTGATTGGCGCGCGCGCCGGCGAAGTGGTAGTCAACGACACCACCTCGCTCAACCTGTTCAAGGCGCTGGCCGCCGCGCTCCGGATGCAGGCCGGCGGCCCCCACGCCGCGCGGCGCGTATTGGTCACCGAGCGCAGCAACTTCCCGACCGATATCTATATGGCGCAGGGCCTGACCAGCTGGCTCGATCGCGGCTACGAGGTCCGGCTGGTCGATTCGGTGGACGAACTATCGGCCGCCATCGACGCCGATACCGCCGTCGTGATGCTCACCCACGTCAACTACCGCACCGGCTACCAGCACGACATGGCCGCCTTGTCGGCGCATGCCCACGCCATGGGCGCGCTGATCGTGTGGGACCTGGCCCATTCCGCCGGCGCGGTGCCGCTCGACTTGCACGCGGACGGCGCTGACCTGGCGGTGGGCTGCACCTACAAGTACTTGAATGGCGGCCCCGGCGCGCCAGCCTTTATCTGGGTGCCGCAGCATCACCAGGCAGCCTTTGCCCAGCCGCTCTCGGGTTGGTGGGGTCACGCCAGTCCGTTTGCGATGTCGCCCCAGTTCGAGCCGGTTGACGGCATCGGGCGCGCGCTGTGCGGCACCCAGCCGATCGTCTCGCTGAGCATGGTCGAATGCGGCCTCGACGTGTTCGAGCGGACCGGCATGCAGGCCATTCGCGCCAAGTCGCTGGCGCTGACCGATCTGTTCATCGCGCTGGTGGAACAGCGCTGCGCCGCCCACCCTTTGGTCCTGGAGTCCCCGCGCGAGCATGCGCGCCGCGGCAGCCAGGTCAGCTTCGCCCACCCGCATGGCTACGCGGTGATGCAGGCACTGATCGCGCGCGGCGTGATTGGCGACTACCGCGAGCCGGCCATCATGCGCTTCGGCTTCACGCCACTGTATACCAGCTTCGCCGATGTCTGGGATGCAGTCGACATCCTCAGCCAGATCCTCGACGCTCAAGATTACGATGTCGCCGCCCGCCGCGGCGCGGTTACCTAAGGAACCGATATGTCCAATGAAGAAGGCAAATGCCCCGCCGGCGCCAGCTGGCACGGCGCCAAGATGGATTTCAGCGAAGCGATGAGCTATGGCGACTACCTGGGGCTCGAACAGATCCTCAATGCCCAGCATCCGCGCTCGCCCAATCACAATGAAATGCTGTTCATCATCCAGCACCAGACCAGCGAGTTGTGGCTCAAGCTGATGCTGCACGAAATGCAGGCCGTGCGCACCAACTTGCGCGCGAACGAACTGGCGCCGGCGTTCAAGATGCTCGCGCGCGTGGCGCGCATCATGGACCAGCTGGTGCATGCATGGGATGTGCTGGCGACGATGACGCCGCCCGAATACACGGCCATTCGCCCGTTCCTGGGCGCTTCGTCGGGCTTTCAGTCGTACCAGTACCGCGAACTCGAATTCATCTTGGGGAACAAGAATGCGTCGCTGCTGTCCGTGCACGACACGGCGCCCGACGCACATGCGATCCTCGCGCGCGAACTGCATGCGCCGTCGGTGTACGACGAAGCGGTGCTGCTGCTCGCGCGCAGCGGCTTTCACATCGCGCCCGAGCGGCTCAATGCCGACTGGACGCTGCCCACCGCGCATGACGACAGCGTCAAGGCGGCGTGGCTGGACGTGTACCAGGACCCTTCCCGGCACTGGGCGCTCTATGAGCTGGCCGAAAAACTGGTCGACCTGGAGACGGCATTCCGGTTCTGGCGCTTCCGACACGTGACGACGGTCGAGCGCATTATCGGCTTTAAAACGGGAACCGGTGGTACCGCGGGGGTGAGCTATTTGCGCAAAATGCTCGATGTGGTGCTGTTTCCCGAACTGTTCTCGCTGCGCACGGCGCTTTAATAGGATCTTTTAGTATCTCCTTCACAACACGGCGGCCATGAAATATTAATCAAAAGAAAATTTGAACGGCTAGATAGGGGTAAAATCTTGTTTTGTTTCCCATCCTGTCCGTGCAAAGAGTCCCCATGAAACGTTTCGTAGAACCGGCCAAGGCCGTCATTGTCACTGTCGGGGGTGCGGTCAATGACGCGTCCGACCTGCTCAAGCAGGACGGCGAACTCAAACGGGGGATGGGGCTGGTCAGCGGCGTGGTCGCCCTCAGCCTGGGCATGTTGTGCCTGATGGGCGTACTGGCGTTTCACTTCCCGCAGTACCTGACCACGCCCGAGCTGCGGCGCAACTACAATCCGGACATCATTCGCCACATCATGTTCGCCGCCCTCGTCATCGCCGGTTCGATCAGCCTGCTCAACGTCCTGTTCCGGCGCCACCGCGGCCTGAACGCGATTGCCCTCCTATTCGTGGTTGCCTGCCTGGCGCTGGGCGGCTCGCACGTGCCGGTGGCGGACTTTCCGGACAATACCCCGTACATCGGCCTGGACTGGTTCATTCTCGACCTGCTCGGCTCCACCGTGATTTTCGCGGCCATTGAAAAGATGTTCCCTCTGTACAAAGGCCAGATGCTGTTTCGCAAGGAATGGCAGACCGACCTGGTCCACTTTGCGGTGAACCACTTCATTGTGGGCCTGGCGCTGCTGACGGTGAATTTTGCGATCCACCGGCTGTTTGGCTGGCTTGCCAACGATAGCGTGCGCGCGGCGGTGCAGTCGCTGCACTTTGTGCCGCAGCTGCTGCTGGCCATTCTCGCGGCCGACTTGGTGCAGTACTGGACGCACCGCTCGTATCACGAGATTCCTTTTTTGTGGCGCTTCCACGCGGTGCACCATTCGGCCAAGACCATGGACTGGCTGGCCGGCTCGCGCCAGCATTTGCTCGAACTGATCGTCACGCGCGTGGGCGTGCTGGGAATTTTGTATGTGCTGGGCTTTGAAAAGCATGTAATGGACATGTATATCGTGGTGGTCGGCTTCCAGGCCGTGTTCAACCACGCCAACGTGCATTTGCCGTGGGGGCCAGTCAAGTACGTCATCGTCACGCCCGATTTTCACCACTGGCACCACTCGTCGGACGATGTCGCGATCGACCGCAATTACGCCGCCCACTTCGCCTTTATCGATCACCTGTTCGGCACCGCGATCAAGGGCCAGACCGGCTTTCCCGAAAAGTACGGCGTGCAGGGCGACTACATGCCCGATGGTTTCCTCAGGCAGTTGATGTTTCCGTTCCGCAAGCAAAAGTAGGCTGGCGAACTTTGGCTTTAGAATGAAGCCAATTACACCAGCCGGGAGACGCAATGGATTGCAACGTGTTGACGCTGGCGGGCCTGTGGAATTCGGGACCGCATCATTGGCAGACGCTGTGGGAACACAAGCATCCGCAGTGGGTGCGCGTGGCGCACCGCGACTGGAATAGTCCCGATTGCCATGAGTGGGTGGCCGAACTGGACGCAGCGATTGCCGCCTGTGACGGGCCGCCGCTGCTGGTGGCGCACAGCCTGGGGACGATGCTGGTGGCACAGTGGGCGCGGTCCGGTTCCGAACTGAAGATCGCGGGGGCGTTCCTGGTGGCGCCCAGCGATGTTGAGGCGCCGTCGTATCCGGTCGAGGCGAACCGCTTTGCGCCGGTGCCGATGGACAGGCTGCCGTTTCCCAGCGTGGTGCTGGCCAGTAGCGATGATCCGTTTCTCCAGATTGAACGGGCGCACTCGTTTGCCCAGGCGTGGGGGAGCAGGTTTGTCGAGATTGGGCCGGCGGGGCATGTGAATGGCGATGCGGGGTATGGGGAGTGGGCGCAGGGCGAAAAGCTGCTGGAAGAGTTTTGTAGGGACTTGGGGAAATAGTCGATCCAGGACCAGTTAGCACTTCTGGCATCGCGAAATCGCATTTGGCCACTCGAAAGCCTTGACAACGGATCGGGCGGTAGGTCGGATTGCGCTTACGCTTATCCGACCTACGCACTACGCTCGTGACGAGCGTTGCCCCTACTGCGAAAGCTACGTGCGCGAGGACGATGAGGGTTTCCGCAAAATGTAGGCGAAAAAAAGCCGTTCAGCTTTCACTGAACGGCTTTTTGCTTGACGCAGTGCTTACTTGGTTGTCGACGCCAGCAGCATCTCATTCAAGCGCTTCACGAACGTGGCCGGATCGCTCAGCGAACCGCCCTCGGCCAGCAGCGCCTGGTCGAACAGGATATGCGCCCAGTCGGCAAACTGCGTGCTCTCGGCGCCTTCATACTTCAGGCGCGTCACCAGCGGGTGATTTGGATTGATCTCCAAAATCGGCTTGGACTCCGGTGCATTCTGACCCGCAGCCTTGAGCATGCGCAGCAGGTTCCCCGACAGCTCGTTTTCGTCCGCCACCAGGCACGCCGGCGAATCGGTCAGGCGGAACGTCACGCGCACGTCCTTGGCCTTCTCGCCCAGCGCCGCCTTCATGCGCTCGACCAGGTCCTTGTACGCGCCTTCGGTTTCCTCGTGCTCCTTTTTCTCGGCTTCGTCTTCCAGGCCGCCCAGATCCAGGCCGCCCTTGGCCACCGACACCAGCTCCTTGCCTTCGAACTCGGTCAGGAACGACAGCATCCATTCGTCCACGCGGTCCGTCATCAACAGCACTTCGACGCCCTTCTTGCGGAAGATCTCGAGGTGCGGGCTGTTCTTGGCCGCCGTATAACTGTCGCCGGCCGCGTAATACACCTTCTCCTGGCCTTCTTTCATGCGCGCGATGTAGTCGGTCAGCGATGTATTCTGCTCGTCGCTTTCGTTGGCCGTGGAAGCAAAACGCAGCAGCTTGGCGATGCGGTCCTTGTTGCCGGCGTCCTCGCCAATGCCTTCTTTGAGGACCTGGCCGAATTCCTTCCAGAACGTGCTGTATTTGTCCTTCTTTTCCTGCTCGTCGGCGTTGGCCAATTCTTCGAGCATGCCCAGCACGCGCTTGGTGGAACCCTCGCGGATCACCTTGACGTCGCGCGACTCCTGCAAGATTTCGCGCGAAACGTTCAGCGGCAGGTCGTTCGAGTCGATCACGCCCTTGATGAAGCGCAGGTAGGCCGGCATCAGTTGCTCGGCGTCGTCCATGATGAAGACGCGCTTGACGTACAGTTTGATGCCGCCGCGCTTGTTGCGGTCCCATAGGTCGAACGGCGCGTGCGCAGGCACGTACAGCAGCTGCGTGTATTCGCTGCGCCCTTCAACGCGGTTGTGCGTGAGCGTCAGCGGGGCCTGGAAGTCGTGCGAGACGTGCTTGTAGAATTCGTCGTACTGCTCGGGCGTGATGTCAGCCTTGTTGCGGGCCCACAGCGCGCTGGCCTGGTTCACCGTTTCGAATTCATCCTTCAGGACCGATTCGTTTTTCTCGGCGTCCCACTCGTCCTTTTGCATCAGGATCGGCAGCGAGATATGGTCGGAATACTTGCGGATGACCGATTTGAGCTTCCAGCCGGAGAGCAGTTCCTCTTCGCCCGCACGCAGGTGCAAAATCACGTCGGTGCCGCGGCCGACCTTCTCGATCGCTTCGACGCTGTAGTCGCCCTCGCCGGCCGACTCCCAGCGCACGCCTTCGGCCGCTTCTACGCCGGCGCGGCGCGTTTCGACCGTGATCTTGTCGGCCACGATAAAGCCGGAATAAAAGCCCACGCCGAACTGGCCGATCAGCGCTGCGTCAGCCTGCTGGTCGCCCGACAGTTTGCCGAAAAACTCCTTGGTGCCGGACTTGGCGATCGTGCCCAGGTGCGAAATGACGTCGTCCCGGCTCATGCCGATGCCATTGTCGGAAATGGTGACGGTTTTGGCTTCCTTGTCGAAGGTGACCTTGATTTTCAGTTCATGGTCGTTTCCGTACAGGGCGTCATTGTTGATCGCCTCGAAGCGCAGCTTGTCGGCCGCGTCGGACGCGTTCGAAATGAGCTCGCGCAGGAAAATCTCCTTGTTCGAGTACAGGGAGTGAATCATCAGTTGCAGCAACTGCTTTACTTCAGCTTGAAATCCAAGGGTTTCTTTTTCGGCGACAGCCATTTTTAGTCCTCGTTTGAGACGGGTTGAACGGATTAACCGGATATGCGGCGCCTTTCGGCGATTTCAAGAGTCAATTTGCAAAGTACGGTTGACGTTTTCAGCATTTCCCGGTACCTTGCACTCGTTTTCCATTTTCGGAGCCCAACATGGGTACTTGTTCGAGTGATAGTTGCAGCCAGAGCCTGTCTGGCCCCGCCTCGGCAAGATAACGCAGTTTACTGTCGTCGTCTTGCTTCCGGCAGATGATGGCAAGTGGAACCGAACCTCGGTTCGTCTACTTCCCCACGTTTTTTACACCGCGCCGCAAGGCGGCCGCTATGCCCGCTTGCTCCATGTGCGTCCAGGCGCCGGCAGGCGCGCCCGCACGATGCCGCGCGCGTCCCTGTTGGAGAATGACGATGAACGATGTGATCACCCCCACCACAACGGCAAGCGCAGCTGGCGCATCCTGGCTTGACAAACTCGGCCCTGGCCTGATCACCGGCGCCGCCGACGACGACCCGAGCGGCATTGCCACCTATTCGCAGGCGGGCGCGCAGTTCGGCCTCACGATGCTGTGGACCGTCCTGTTCACCTATCCCTTGATGGTAGGCATTCAGCTAGTCAGTGCCCAGATCGGCCGCGTCAGCGGAAAAGGCTTGGCCGGCAACATTCGCGAGCATTTTTCGCCGGCGCTGGTGTATGCCGTCGTGTCGCTGCTGCTCGTGGCCAACACCGTCAACATCGCCGCCGACGTATCAGCGATGGGCGAGGCGGCCACCCTCATCGTGGGCGGCTCGTCGCGCTGGTACGCGGCGCTGTTTGGCACCATTTCCCTGCTGCTGCAGGTGTTCATTCCATATCACAGCTATGTGCGCATCCTGAAGTGGCTCACGCTCGCGCTGCTCGCTTATGTTGCTACGGTTTTCACCGTCAACGTGCCCTGGTTTGCCGTGGCAGGCGCCACGTTCATGCCGCACATTGAATGGACGCCTGCCTACATCACGACGATGGTCGCCGTCTTCGGCACGACCATCAGCCCCTATCTGTTTTTCTGGCAAGCATCGCAGGAAGTCGAGGAGCAGCAAGCCTGCCCGCTCAGCGCCCCCTTGCGCGAGGCGCCACACCAGGCACAGGCGCACTTTCACCGGATCAAGGTCGACACGGTCATCGGCATGGGGTTTTCCAACCTGGTCGCCTTTTGCATCATCCTCACTGCCGCGGTCACCTTGCATATGCACGGCATCGACACGATCGACACCTCGGCCCAGGCAGCGGCGGCGCTGCGCCCGCTCGCTGGCGAGTTTGCGTTTGCCATGTTCAGCGCCGGCATTATTGGCACCGGACTGCTGGCGGTGCCGGTACTGGCCGGCTCGGCCGCGTATGCCATGGCGGGCGCCTTTGGCTGGCGCAAAGGACTAGGGAAAAAGGCATCCCAAGCCAAGCGCTTCTACGGCATCATTGCCGTGTCGACCTTGGTGGGTATCGCACTCGGTTTTACGGGGCTCGATCCGATCAAGGCGCTGTACTGGAGCGCCGTCATCAATGGCGTCATCTCGGTGCCGATCATGGCCGTGATGATGCTCATGGCCGGCCGCAGCGCGATCATGGGGCAATTCGTGGTCAGAGGACGGCTCAGAGGGTTGGGCTGGAGCGCCACCGCGATCATGGCGCTCGCTGTCCTGTCAATGTTCGTCATGATGGCGCTCTGAGCGAGGCGGTACAGGATTAAATCAGGTACCATCGGCGACATGGACGCCCATCGCACGCTTGAATTCTGGTTCGACTTCGGCAGCAACTACAGCTACCTTGCCATGCTGCGCGTGGAGGCGCTCGCCGCGCAGCGCGATGTTCGCGTGGTGCTCAAGCCCTTCTTGCTCGGCCCGATCTTCAAGTCGTTTGGATGGGAAAGCTCACCATTTGTTCTGCAGGCCAAAAAGGGCGCGTACACGTGGCGCGACATGGAACGCCAGTGCGCAAAATACGGCCTGCCCTGGAACAAGCCGAGCGTGTTCCCACGCCGCGCGCTGCTGCCGATGCGCGTGGCGATCGCCGCTGAGGGCCAACCGTGGCTCGGCCAATTTTGCAGGCGGATCATGCATGCCAACTTTGTCGACGACCGCGAGATTGATGACGCGGCGACGGTGACCGAGGTGCTGGCAGCGCTGCAGCTCGCGCCCGATACATGGATTACCCTGGCGCAGGAGGATGCGACCAAGGCTGCGTTGCGGGCGCAATCGACCAAAGCGGCGGCGCGCGGCATCTTTGGCGCGCCGACTTTTTTTGTTGGCGATGAAATGTTTTGGGGTAATGACCGGCTGGAGGATGCGCTGGAATATGCGCGGGGCCGGCAGCGTTTTGCGCCGATAGCACCGGCTCCAGATTAACGGCCGCAAGTCCCATAGGCACATCGCCAGCCCTGTGCCCCGCTGCTACCGCGAACAGTAAATCATTTCGCCAGTTCACGCTCCAGAAACGCCCACGCATCCGGCTCCTGCATAGTCGCCACATTTAGGCGCATCCGGTGACTAGGCAACTGGCTCGGCGAAAACAAACTCCCCGGCGCGAGCAACAGGCCCTCCCCCATCGCTCGCTCGGCCAGCACATTGGTATTCCTGCCGGCATCGACCCACACGAACATCCCCGCCGGCGGCGCCACATCGACCTTCAGGCCCACGCGCTCCATCTGGCGCACCGTCTTGGCGCGTACCGCGTCGAGCTTGCCCCGCACCCGGTCCACGTGCTTGCGGTACAGCCCTTCCGACAAAATCTTGTACACCACGCGCTCGCCGATGTCGCTGGTGGTGAGCGTGGCGAGCATCTTGCGGTCGCACAGCCGCTGCGCCCATTCGGGCGAGGTGGCGATGAAGCCAACGCGCAAATTGGCCGCCAAGGACTTGGAAAAGCCGCCCAGGTAAATTACGCGCTGCAGCTGGTCAAGCGCGGCCAGCCTGGTGGCCGGCTGCACGGCGGACCCCGGATGCAGGTCGCAATAGATATCATCCTCGACGATGGTAAAGCCGTGCTCCTCGGCCAGGCGCAGCACCTGGAATGCCTTGGCCGCCGACAGCGAGGTCGAGGTCGGGTTATGCAGCACCGAGTTGATCACGTACAGCTTGGGCTTGTGAATGGCAGCCAGCCGCGCCAGCTGCGCAATGTCAGGCCCATCGGCCAGGCGCGCGATGCCAATCACTTTCGCGCCCAGCGCGGCAAAAGACCCGAACATCAAAAACCAGGCCGGGTCGTCGACAAAGATGGTGTCCCCGGGGCGCGTGAATTCGCGCGCCACCAGGTCCAGCGCCTGCGTCACGCCGACGGTAGTGACGATCTGCTCGGGAGCAGCCTCAATCTCGAACTCGGCCAGTTTCAGCTGCAGTTGCTGGCGCAGCGGCAGAAAGCCTTGCGGCGCGCCGTAATTGAGCAAGGCGTTCGCGCTCTGGCGCGTGATCGAGCGCAGCGCATTGGCGATCAGCGGACCATCAAGCCATTCAACCGGCAGCACGCCCGAACCGGGCACCTTTTGCAGCGGCGCCTGCCGGAACATATTTCGGATCAACCAGACGACATCGAGCGGCTTGGCCTCGTGTTCGCGGGGATCGGCCGCCGCAGCGGCAGGGCCGGAGCGTTCGCCCGTATTGAGCGGCGAGCGCTCACGGACAAAAAAACCGGCGCCGCGGCGCGATTCCACATAACCCTTGGCCACCAGCTTGTCGTAACTGGCCACCACGGTAAATGCCGACACCCCGTGCGCGGCGGCGAACGCGCGGATCGAGGGCATGCGCGCGCCGCTGCGCAGCAGCTTGTCGTCGATGCGGGCGGCAACGGCGCGCACAATCTGGTCGATCAGCGACTCGCCGCCATCGCGCGCAAGGGGCGCTAGCAAAGGAAAAATTGTATTGGTCATGGCACCGTTACAGTATATGAAATTATATGGAAAAGTGTATTGGTACTGTACTTGTTTTTTCGTCTAGGATACACCTATCGCCCACCTGACGAAAGCCGAATATGTATCAGCCCTCCCTTGCCGAACTTGACGTTGCCGCCGCCATCGTTTATCGCGCCATGCCGGCCACGCCCCAGTACTCGTGGCCGCAACTGAACCAGGCGCTGGGGGCAGAAGCGTGGGTCAAGCACGAAAATCACACGCCGCTGGGCGCTTTTAAAACGCGCGGCGGCCTGGTCTACATGGAGCGGCTCAGGGACCGCCTGCCCGAGCTGCGCGGCGTACTGGCCGCCACCCGCGGCAACCACGGCCAGTCGGTCGCTTTTGCGGCGCAGCGCCACGGCTTGCAGGCAAAGATTTTTGTCCCGTTCGGCAACAGCGTCGAGAAAAACGCCGCCATGCGCGCGCTCGGCGCGCAGTTGACGGAAGTGGGCGACGACTTCCAGGCGTGCCGCGAACACGCTGCGCGCGTAGCCGAAACCGAAGGCCTGCACATGGTGCCATCCTGGCATGCGGACCTGGTGGCTGGCGTTGCCAGCGGCTATCTGGAATTGTTCCGGGCCCAGAGCGACCTCGATGTGCTGCTGGTTCCCATCGGCCAAGGTTCGGGCATCTGCGCAGCAATCGCCGCGCGCAATGCGCTCGGCGTCAAGACGCGCATCGTCGGCGTCGTCTCCAGCCATGCGCCCACCTACCAGTTGTCGTTTCGCGCCGGGCGCGCCGTTCCCGCGCCCGTGACGACCAAGGTGGCCGACGGCCTGGCCTGCCGCCAGCCAGACGAAGGCTCGCTTGCCGCCATCTTCGAGTACGTCGACGACGTCCTGGCCGTGACGGACGATGAAGTCGCGCACGCCATGCGCCTGTACTACCGCGCCACCCACAACCTGGCCGAAGGCGCGGGCGCCGCAGCGCTGGCAGCGGCCCTGCAGCACAAGGATAGCGCGCTCATCAAAGGGCGCAAGGTGGGCTTGCCGCTCACGGGCGGCAATGTTGACGCTGACTTGTTCCGCCATATATTGCAGGGGCCGTGATGCGCGCGGCTCCTGGCAGCTTATCTGGCGCCGTCACCGGCGGCCTGTCCGATGAAACGGCCGGCATGCTGCTTGGCCTGGTTGGCGTGGCCATGTTCGGCCTGACCTTTCCTGCGACCCGGCTCGCCGTGGCCGAACTGCCGCCGGAATTCGTGGCGCTGGGCCGCGCCGTCGCCGCGGCCGTGCTGGCGCTCATCTGGCTGCTATGCAAGCGCCTGCCCTTCCCGCCGCGCTGCGCGCTGCTGCCGCTGGCCGGCGTGGCGGGCGGCTGCATCATCGGCTTTCCGTGGCTGACCTCGATCGCCCTGCAAACCCTGCCGGCGTCGCACGGCGCGGTACTGGTCGGCATCCTGCCGCTGGCAACGGCCGCTTTCTCGGCCCTGCGCGGCAATGAGCGACCGTCGCCCGGGTTCTGGGCAATGGCGCTGGCGGGTTCCGCGCTCGTCATCGGCTTTGCCCTGCACCAGAGCGGCGGCACGTTCCACCGGGCCGACCTGTTGATGTTCGCAGCCGTGATCCTGGCTGCCATCGGTTACACCGAAGGCGCGCGCCTGTCGCAGAGCATGGGCGGAGCGCAAGTGATCAGTTGGGCGCTGGTGTTGTCAGCGCCCTTGATCGCCCCGCTGCTGGTGGCGCTGTGCTGGCCGCATGCCGCCATCATCGCGCAGGCCGGGCCCAAGGCGTGGCTGGGATTTGCCTACGTGGCCGCGTTTTCAATGTATATCGGCTTCTTTTTCTGGTATGGCGGCATGGCGCGCGGCGGCATTGCGCGCGTCGGCCAGGTGCAACTGGTGCAGCCTTTCATCACGCTGGCCGGCGCCTGGCTGATTTTGGACGAACCGCTGGCGCCGTCCAATTTCCTGTTCGCCGCCGCCGTCATCACGGTGGTGGCCGCCGGCAGGAAAATGCAGGTAAAACGCTGATTAAACGATAGTTGATGTCGCAATTGCGATGGGAATGCCCCGCAGAGCGACGTACAATACCGTCTTGCCTACCCACCAAGATGAGAAACCCATGTCTGCCTACGAAAAGCTCAAAGCACTCAACATCACCCTGAAAGCGCCTGCGGCACCAGTGGCCGCCTACGTGATGCATGTACAAACCGGCAACCTGGTGTTTTTGTCGGGGCACCTGGCGCGCACCGCCGACGGCGCCGTCATCGTTGGCCAGCTGGGCAAGGACGTCAGCGTCGAGCAAGGCCAGCAGGCAACGCGCCAGATCGCCATCGACTTGATCGGCACCTTGCAGGAAGCCTGCGGCGGCGACCTGAACCGGGTCACCCGCATCGTCAAGCTGACCAGCCTGGTCAATTCGACGCCGGCGTTTACCGACCATCACCTGGTCACCAATGGCGCCTCGGCGCTGTTTGGCGAGGTTTTTGGCGAGGCCGGCAAGCATGCGCGCGCCGCCTTCGGCGTGGCGCAAATTCCCCTGGGCGCCTGCGCCGAGATCGACATGGTTGTAGAAATAGCGTAGTTTTTTCTCCGAATCCGGACGGCCTTACCCAGGCCAGTCCCTTCCCGTGCGCTTACAAAGCGTGCTCTATAATGGCCTGATATGTGTATGCGACGCGGCCCCTTTCTTCTGTGAGACCAGCATGAAAATTGAAAATCCAAATCCGATCGACTGGCGTTTTTCGGAGCGCGCAAGCCAGCTGCAAAGCTCGTTCATCCGCGAAATCCTGAAGATCACCCAGCGCCCCGAGATCATCTCGTTTGCCGGCGGCCTGCCGTCGCCTGCCACCTTCCCGATCGAGCAGATGAAGGCCGCCTTCGACAAGGTCTTGACCGAAAACGGCAAAGTGGCCCTGCAATACGGCCCGACCGACGGTTATCCGCTGCTGCGCGAATGGATTGCCAATTCCCTGTCCACGGACAGCTGCAAGATCATGCCGGAACAGGTATTGATGACGTCCGGCTCGCAGCAGGCGCTCGACCTGCTGGGCAAGGTGCTGATCGACGAAGGCAGCCGCGTGCTGGTTGAAACGCCGAGCTACCTGGGCGCGCTGCAAGCGTTTTCGGTCTACCGTCCCGAATTCAAATCGGTGGCCACCGACGACCACGGCCTGGTGCCGTCGTCGATCGACCCGGTCGCCGACGGCGCGCGCATGCTGTACGCGCTGCCGAACTTCCAGAACCCGACCGGGCGCAGCCTGTCGATCGAGCGCCGCGTGGAGCTGGTCGAAACGTGCGCCCGCCTGGGCATTCCGCTGATCGAAGACGATCCGTACGGCGCGCTAAGCTACAAGGGCGAGCCTTTCCCCAAGATGCTGAACATGAATCCGGACGGCGTCATCTACATGGGTTCGTTCTCGAAGGTGCTCACGCCGGGCATCCGCCTGGGTTACGTGGTCGCGCCGCTGCCGCTGGTACGCCGTCTGGAGCTGGCCAAGCAGGCCGCCGACCTGCACACCGCGCAGCTGACCCAGATGGTGGTGTATGAAGTGATCAAGGATGGCTTCCTCGACCAGCACATTCCAAAAATTCGCACGCTGTACGCGAACCAGTGCCAGGCCATGCTCGACGCGCTGACCGAGTGCTTCCCATCCAGCGTCACCTGGACCAAGCCGGAAGGCGGCATGTTCATCTGGGTAACGCTGCCAAAGCACATCGACGCCATGAAGCTGCTGGACCAGGCGATCGCGGCCAAGGTGGCCTTCGTGCCGGGCGCGCCTTTCTACGCCAACGAACCGGAAACGAACACGCTGCGCCTGTCGTTCGTGACGGTGCCGCCGGAGCGGATCCGTGAAGGCGTGGCCGTGCTGGGCAAGCTGATCGCCGCGCAACTGTAAGGGAGGGCCGACATCGTCCTCGCACGCGAGGGCGATGTCGGTCGAGATGGATTGAGGTGCATCGAGGTGCAATTATGCAACTGAAATAATTGTCACTTTCCGGCAAGTTATAGTACTGTTGTATTGATAAAGCGCAACACACTTCAAGTGTTGCCAAAAACAATACCAACAGGAGCCGATGTGAGATTGAACCGCGCGTTGCAGCCATGCCTTGCCATGCTGCTGATCCTGCAAGCCTTCAGCGCCAGCGCGCAAGCCACCGACGAAGAAGAGCTCGCCCTCGTCTACGGCGACACCAGCAACGTCACCATCGCCACCGGCAGTGAGCAATCGCTGCGGCGCGCGCCGGCCGTGGCCTAGGTCGTCACCGCGCAAGACATCGCCGCCATGGGCGCGACCGACCTGGACCATATCCTGGAGACGATCGCCGGCATCCATATCAGCCGCTCGCCCAACCAATATTCCCCCCTGTATATGGTGCGCGGCATCTACAGCGCCTACCTGTCGCAAGTATTGGTGCTGCAAAATGGCATTCCCGTCACGTCCGCCTACCTGAACAACAAGGGCAACGTCTGGGGCGGCTATCCGGTGGAACACATCGCGCGCATTGAAGTGCTGCGCGGGCCCGGCTCGGCGCTGTACGGCTCGGACGCCTTTGCCGGCGTCATCAATATCATCACCAAGGGCCCGGCCGACACCCGCGGCACCGAAGTGGGCATGCGCGTGGGCAGCTTTGCCACGCGCGACGCCTGGGTCCAGCACGGCGGCAAGCTCGGCCCTGCGAGCGTGGCCGTGTACCTGCGCGCCGGGCGCACCCACGGTTTTCGCAGCATCATCGACGCCGACGCCCAGAGCCGCAACGATGCCATCTTCGGCACCCGCGCTTCGCTGGCCGGTGGGCCGGTCAATGTCGGCAACGACGCCATCGACGGCAACCTTGACATCAGCGTCGACAAGTGGCGTTTTCGGGCCGGCTACAAGGGCCGCGACAATGTCGGCACCGGCGCCGGCATCGCCAACGTGCTGGACCCGGTGGGCAAGTCGAAAAGCGAACGCGTCACGGGCGAGCTGTCCTGGACTGACGCGAACCTGGGCGAAGGATGGAGCGCAGGCGCCATGCTCGCCGGCATGACTTACAAGCAGACCACGCCGGTCGACTACCAGCTTTTCCCGCCCGGCCTGCGCTTTCCCACCGGATTGTTTCCGAACGGCATGCTGGGCGGCCCGGATTTTTCCGAAAGGCAGTTGCGCGCCTCGGCCTTTGCCGCGTACGCCGGCTGGCGCGGGCATAACGTGCGCGGTGGCATCGGCCATGACGACCTGAACCTGTACGACACGCATGAAACGCGCAATTTCAACTACACGGCGGGCGGGGTGCCGGTCCCGCTGTCGCAAACAATCGACTTTTCCAGCACCAATCCCTTTCTGTTTCCCCAGCGCCGGCAGGTCGATTACGCTTACGTGCAGGATGAATGGACGTTCGCGCCCGACTGGACCGTTACCGCCGGCGTGCGCCATGATCACTACTCCGACTTTGGCGGCACCACCAATCCGCGCGGGGCGCTGGTGTGGGACGCGTCGTACAACCTGACCGCCAAGCTGATGTACGGGCGCGCTTTCAGGGCGCCGGCCTTCATTGAAAGCTACGGCGTGGCCAACCCTGTCATTCGCGGCAATCCGAACCTGAAGCCGGAAACGAACCACACGCTCGAAGCGGCGATTTCCTGGCAGGTGCGCGCCGACACCCAGCTGAACCTGACCATTTACCGCTACGCGATGAGCAATATCATCCGCACGGTGCCCAACGCGACGCCCAACACGGGCGCCACGTACCGCAACACGGGCGACCAGGACGGCAACGGCATGGAACTCGAATCGCAGATCAAGGTCGGCAAGGACCTGCGCGTGACGGGCAATTACAGCTGGCAGCGCTCGATTGACAAGGCCACCGGCCAAAATGCGGGCTATGCGCCGCGCCATCATGCATACGGGCGCGCCGACTGGCAGTTTGCGCGCGCATACCTGGTCAGCGCGCAGCTCAATGTGGTGCGAGGACGAGCGCGTGCGCCGGGGGATGTGCGCAAGCCGGTGGCCGACTATGCCACGCTTGACTTGACCTTGCACAGCGAGCGTGGACGGGGGAAATGGGATGTTACGGCGGCGCTTCGCAATGCCCTGAACGCCGACGTACGTGAGCCGAGTCCGGCCCCGGGACTGCAATTGCCGCACGATCTGCCGATGGCGCCGCGGGCTTTGTCGTTGCAGGGGTCGTATTGGATGTAGGGCGAAGGTTGGCATGACCGCCAGGACCGGCAGCTATAGCACAGCAACCACATCGTCCTCGCGCACGCGGCTGTTGCAGAAGGGACGACGGTGCCGCAGCACTACATCGTCCTCACACGCGGGGACCCATAGAACCGACGAGTCATGTTTACCTTGAATCGAACCGATTACTATAACGCGTTGATTCGTAATCAAACTGTTGGCGCCCGTACTATGGGTCCCCGCTTTCGCGAGAACGATGTTGATGCGTTACTGGTTAGATCAACAGCGCTGCCTTTGACGACGGGCGGCAGTGGACGGTTTTACAGCCCCCTCCCCCTACACCTGCTTCGGATACCCCGTAATCTGCGCAATCTGCGCATACATCGGCTGCAGCCGCGCGTACATCTTGCGGTACACGCGATGATACAGCTGGTCGTACATCCGCTGGTTTTCCGGGATCGGATGGAACACCTTCCCCACCCTGGTCATCGCCTTGATCGCACTGGCAAAGTCCGGATACAAGCCTAGTCCCACCGCCGCATCGATCGCCGCGCCCAGTCCCGACGTCTCGTACAAATGCGGCCTGGCCGTCGGCAACCCAAAAATATCGGCGGTCAGCTGCATCGCCGCGTCGCTCTGCGATCCGCCGCCCGACACGCGCAGCTCGGTGATTTTCACCCCGCTGCGCTTTTCAATGCGCTCCTTGCCTTCGCGTAGCGCATACGCCAGCCCTTCCAGGATCGCGCGGTACACGTGCGCGCGCGTGTGCACGTCGCCAAAGCCGATGATCGCCCCCTTCGCCTCCGGTCCCGGCACCCTGATTCCCGGCGTCCAGTATGGCTGCAGCATCAGCCCCATCGACCCGGCCGGCACCGCATTGACCAGTTCATCGAACAGTGCTTCGGGCGCGATATCTTGTTCCAGCGCGCGCGCCCGTTCCAGGTGCCCGAACTGCTCCTTGAACCAGTTGACCATCCAGTAGCCGCGAAAAATCTGCACCTCGGTGCTGTACGCGTGCGCAATGGCGGCCGGATACGGCGGAATGAAGGGCGTCACTTCCACGTAGCGCGTGGTGGTGGTGTTGATGGTGGCCGTGGTGCCGTAGCTCAGGCACCCGATGTGCGGCTCCTGGCAGCCGGCGCCAATCACTTCGCAAGCCTTGTCGGCCGCTGCCGCCAGCAGCGGCGTGCCCTCCAGAATGCCGCACGCCGCAGCGGCCGCCGCGTCGATCTTGCCAATCACCGTGCCCGGCGTCACCAGCTCGGGCAGCATCTGCGGCGTGATGGCCAGCGCCTGCCACTTCCAGTCGCGCTTTGCGGCCCAGCGCTGCTTCTTGTAGTCGAACGGCAGATAGGCCACTTGCGAGCCGATCGAATCGGCAAAGCGCCCGCACAACTTGTAATTGAGGTAGCCCGACAGCAGCAGGAACTTGTCGGTGCGCGCCCAGATGTCCGGCTGGTGCGCCTTGATCCAGTTGATCTCGGCCTCGCCGCGAAAAAAATCCACCGTGGCCTTGACGCGCGCCAGCCGGAACGCTGCATCCCACCATGCGCCGATCGGCGGCACACTGTCGGTGCGGCGCTGGTCAAGCCAGGTGATGGCCGGGCGCAGCGGCTTGCCGTCTTTGTCCAGGTTGACCATGGTGCCGCGCTGCGCCGTCACGGCCACGCCCTGCACGCTGGTCTTGTCTGCGCCGTCCTGTGCCCAGAGGCCCTGGCAGGCTTCGCACACGGCCTGCCAGTAGCCGTCGACGTCATGCTCGGCCCAGCCGGGCTGCTGCGAAAAATACGGTTCAAGGTGCACCTGCGACTTGGCCACAATATTGCCGTTCAGGTCGAACAACAGCGCGCGCACGCTCTGCGTGCCGTTGTCGATGGCGAGGATGGTTTTAACGGTCATGTCGGCAAGCTGTAGTTAGCGTTCCATAATGCCAGATACGCGGCCTGGCTTGTCTCCCATTGCGCGTCGGTCCACGCCAGCTCCGGCTGGCAGATTGCGCGAATGCGCGCCAGATGCTCCACGCCGCCGCCGCGCAGCTGCAGGCCAAGGCGGGTGCGGCGCAGCAGCAGGTCTTCAAGCCGCAGCACCGCTTCGCAGCGCGCCGCCCAGCGCAACTCGGCCCACAGGGTCTGGGTGCCGGGGATCAATTCCAGTTCGCCGGGCGCTGCCGCCGCCAGCAGCGCAGGGGCGGTGGCCCCGTAGCGTCCTTCAATGCGCTGGCGCTGCGCGCCGCGCAGGCGCATGCCAAGCCGGACGCGATCTGCAAAAATCGGCAGCGGCTTGAGCTGGTCGTGCCAGCCTGGCAGCAGCGGCTTTGCATGCTTTAATGCGTCGAGGGCGATCACGCGAAACGTGGTCAGCTTGCCGCCGGTGACGGTCAGCAGGCCCGCGTCGACCCAAACAGCATGGTCGCGCCCTTCCTTGGACGGATCGGCCTGGCCGCTGTCGATCACAGGGCGTACGCCGGCGTAGGTGGCGAGAATATCGGCCTCGCTCAAGCCCTGCTGCGGAAACTGCGTCTCCAGCGCCAGCATCAGGTAGTCGACTTCGGCGCGCGTGATCGCCGCTTCCGTATTGAGCGACGCGGCGTGATCGACATCGGTGGTGCCCACCAGCGTTACGCCTTCCCACGGAAACGCGAATACCGGGCGCGCGTCGGCCGGATGCATCAGGCTGACCGCCTGCGCCAGCGGCAAGCGCCAGGCCGGCAGCACCAGGTGGCTGCCGCGCAGCGGGCGTATCTTTGGTGTGGCGCCGGTTTGCCCGCGCAGACCATCGGCCCAGGCGCCGGTGGCGTTGATCACCAGGCGCGCGCTGACATCGCACTCGCCGCCGCCCACGGCGTCATGCAGGCGGGCACCGGTGACTTTGCCTGCACTGCGCAGCAGCGACTGCGCGGCCAGGTAATTGACGGCCACGCCGCCGTGGCTTTGCGCCTCCTGCAGCACGCGCAGCACCAAACGCGCGTCGTCGGTCTTGGCGTCGGTGTAGCACATGCCGCCCGCAAGGTCGATGCGGCCCACGTTCGGCACCATCATCAAAAATTCGGTGCTGTCGACATAATGGCGCTCGCGCTTGCCCGACAGCAGGTCATAAATGGCCAGGCCCAGCAAGAACATCTTGCGGCCCGGTTTGCCGCCCACATAGTCACCAAAAGCGAAGCTCTGGCTTTCCACCAGCCCGCCCGCTTCGCGCAGCAAGGCGTCGCGCTCGCGCACCGATTCGCGCGTCAGGCCCAGGCGCCCTTCCTTCAGGTAGCGCAGGCCGCCGTGCACCAGTTTCGACGAGCGGCTCGACGTGCCCCAGGCAAAGTCGCGCTGCTCGACCAGCAGCGCCTTCAGGCCGCGGCGCGACGCTTCGAGCAGGATGCCGGCGCCAGTGATGCCACCGCCGATGATCAGCAAATCCCACTCGCGTTCGGCCAGCGCCAGCGCCGACAGGGAGCTGCGCCAGCCGGCCTGCCACGGCGCGTTCATGCTGCCACCAGTTTGCCGGGATTCATCCGGCACTCCGGGTCAAAGTGGCGAAACAGCGCCTGCATGGCGCCGATGCCGAGCGCGCCTTTTTCGGCAATCAGATAGGGCGCATGGTCGGTACCGACGCCGTGCTGGTGGCTGATGGTGCCGCCATTAACAACGATCGCTTCGGACACGGCGCTCTTGAGCGCGCGCCAGCGCGCCAGGTCGCCCTCGTACGTGCCGGAGAGGCGATACACAAAGGTGCTGTAGACGCTGGCACCCTGCGCGTATACGTGGGACAGGTGCGTGTAGGCGTGCACCCGTTCCCCGCGCGTGGCCAGTGCTTCGGTCGCCGCCTCTTCGATGGCGTGCATCATGGGCGTGACGCCCGGCCAGTCGACGGCGGTTTCCACGGTGTCGATCGCGTAGCCGTGCTGCCATGCCGTATTGCGCAGGTAGACATTGCGAAAGCGGTTCTGCTTCCACTTCTCGCCCATCTTGCGCCCCACGTGCACGCCGCCCTGCTTGCGCGCCAGCGCCAGCGCGCCCTTGAGTGCCGCCTTGGCCGCAGCCTTGCCGCCGCTGGCGCCGATCATCAGCATGCACTTGCCTTCGCCGCAGCCGCGCCAACCCAGGTAAGTTTCGAGCGCGCCGATCAGGCGCTTGTGCCCGGCCAAGGTCAGCATGGTCGTCGTCTCCGCGCCGTTCGACAGGCGCAGCATCGACAGTGGCAGTCTGGCTTGCGCGATCGTGCGCGTGGCCAGGGCCGCCGCTTCCCAGCTGGGGAAGAACACCGCATGAAAAGCTTCATGCTCGGGCAACCTGGTGATGCGCACCGCCGCTTCGGTCAGGATGCCCAGGCGCCCTTCGGAGCCGAGCACCATCTCGCGCAGGTCGGTGCCGGCGGCGGACGCGGGAAAGGTCGGCAGGTCCAGCCGCCCGGCCGGCGACTCGACGCGCCCGCCCGCAAACAGCTGCTCGATGCGGCCATAACGCAGCGACTGCTGGCCGGACGAACGCGTGACAACCCAGCCGCCCAGCGTCGAATACTCGAACGACTGCGGAAAGTGGCCGAGCGTAAAACCATGCGCGCGCAGCTGCGCTTCGAGGTCCGGACCGAACACGCCCGCCTCGAACGTGGCCAGCTGCGCTTCGATGTCGAGATTGAGCATGGCGCGCATGCGCGTCATGCTGATGGTCAGGACCGGCATGGCGCCGCCCGGTACCGTGATATGTCCGGCCACGCTGGTGGCGCCGCCGCAGGCAATCACCATGGCGCCGTTGGCGGCGGCAAAGTCGAGCAGCTCGCGCACCTGGTCGCCGCTCTCCGGAAAAGCCACGCCGTCGGGCGCGGTGTCGATGCGCCCATGGCGCATGCGCAGCCAGTCCGGCAGGCTTTGCCCAAGTGCGTGCGCCACGCGCACCGGCGGCGAAATGTCGACCAGCGGGTGCCACGGCAAGCGCGTCGGCGCCAGCTGGTCGCAGGCCTGGCGCAGCGTGGCATCGGTCATCTTGCCACCCGGTCCCAGCCGCTCATGTAAAAATGCCAGCGCGTCCCCGCCCAGCGCAAAATCAATGGCGTCGTCGCCCCATCCGTTCCACCGTTTCATCGAATTTTCCCGTTATACTTGTCTAAGCCAGTTTCCATGGCTGGCAGAGTAACGCCAGGCCGCCATTTTGTATTGCGCTTTTATGACAACACTCTTGTTCAAACATGCCAGCGGTTCGCACTGACACGCGCCGCGTCACGGGTTCCTATCTCCAGCCGCTGCTGGAGGCGGCGCAGGCGCGTGGCGTGAGCGCGCGCCAGCTCGCGCTCGCGGCCAACATGCCGGCCGACGCGCTCGGCCCTCTGCCCGACTCGCTGGCCGCCGACGATTACGTGCGCCTGCTGGCGGTGGGCGCGCAACTGGCGGACGATCCCCATTTTGGCCTGCATGTGGGCGAGCGCGTCAAACTGGGCACCTACAGTGTGTATGGGCTGATCCTGTTGTCGTGCAAGGACTTCGGCCAGGTTTTTCAGCAAACCATGCGCTACGAACAGCTGGCGCATGACCTGGGCGGATCCAAGCTGGCGCTGGACGGCGCGCAGGCGCAGTACCAATGGATCAGCAACTACCCGTCGGCCAGCCGTCATCTGGTCGAGAGCGTATTTGCCGGCATTCGCGTGTTCAGCACCTGGCTGGCGGGCATGGCGCTGCCCTCGTCCAAGATGCAGTTCACCCACGCGATGGAGGGCAGCGCGGCCGAGTACGAGCGTATTTTCGGCGCGCTGCCGCTGTTTGACGAACCGGTCAACGCGGCCCACTTCGACGCCCAGTTGCTGGCCTGGCCGGTGCCCAATGCCGACGTCGGCCTGTACCCGGTGCTGCAGCAGCACGCTGAAACGCTGCTCAAGGAGCGCGCCCGCAGCGACCAGGGCATTGCCGCGCAGGTGCATGCGGCCATCATCAAGAACCTGGCGCACGACCGGGTGCGCCTGTCGTCGATCGCCGACGAACTCAATCTGTCGCCGCGCACGCTGCAGCGCAAGCTCAATGAAGCGGGCGCCAGCTTCCAGCAAGTGCTCGATCAGGCCCGCTTTGCGCTGGCCACGGACTACCTGCGCCAGGACACGCTCTCGCTGGTGGACATCGCGTTTTTGCTGGGCTACCAGGAGCAAAGCGCGTTCACGCACGCCTTCAAGGAGTGGGCCGGCGTGAATCCCGGCGCCTGGCGCGAAGGCGCCCAATGTCGCCTATAATAATGAGGACTCGATCAGCCCTGGTATCGCCGTGAACCCACATCTCGACAAGCTGCACCCCTACCCTTTCGAAAAGCTGCGCCAACTGTTTGCCGGCCTCACCCCGAATCCCCATTACGCCCCCATCAGCCTTGGCATCGGCGAGCCGAAGCATCCCACGCCACCTTTCATCCAGAAAGCGCTGGCCCATGGCGTGCAGGGACTGGCCAATTACCCTACAACGATCGGCAGCGACGCGCTGCGCGGCGCGATTGCCAACTGGCTGCAGCACCGCTATGGCATTCCCGAACTGAATGCGGCGACCCAGGTCTTGCCGGTCAATGGCTCGCGCGAAGCACTGTTCGGCATCGCCCATTGCGTTGTCGACAGCGCCAAACAAGCACCGCTGGTGATGTGCCCGAATCCGTTTTATCAAATCTATGAAGGCGCCGCCTATCTGGCCGGCGCCGAACCGTATTTCGTCAATTCCGAACCGGGTCGCAATTTTGCGTGCGACTACAGCAGCGTGCTGGCTGACGTCTGGCCGCGCGTGCAACTGCTGTACCTGTGCTCGCCGGGCAACCCGACCGGCGCCACGCTTGCGCTCGAAGACTGGGAGCGCCTGTTCGCGCTGGCCGACGAGCACGGCTTCGTGATCGCCGCCGACGAATGCTATTCCGAGATCTACCATGGCAGCTTTGCGCCGCTGGGCGCGCTGGAAGCGGCGCACCAGTTGGGCCGCAGCGGGGGCGAGTCGCCGTACGCGAACTTGATCGTGTTCTCCAGCCTGTCGAAACGCTCGAACGTGCCGGGCATGCGCTCGGGCTTTGTCGCGGGCGACCCGGCGATCATCAAAAAATTCCTGCTGTACCGCACCTATTGCGGCGGCGCCATGTCGCCGCCGGTGCAGGCGGCCTCGATCGCGGCCTGGGGCGACGAAGCCCACGTCCAGGAAAACCGCGCGAAATACCGCGAGAAATTCACCTTAGTCACGCCCATGCTCAAGCAAGTCATGGACGTTGAATTGCCCGACGCCGGCTTTTACCTGTGGGCGGACGTGCGCAGGACGGGCTTGACCGACACGGAATTCGCCCGCCGCCTGTACCTTGATTATAATGTCACTGTGTTGCCTGGGAGCTACCTTGCACGTGAAGCGCACGGGGTCAATCCCGGGCAGAACCGCATTCGCATGGCGCTGGTCGCCGAAGTCGATGAAGGCGTGGAAGCGGCGCAGCGTATCGTCCAGTTTTGCACAGCCTTGAAAAAAACCTGAAACACCACCAAGAGCCAACATGACCCAACAACTCCAGAACATCATCGATACCGCCTGGGAACAGCGCGCCGAGATCACCCCATCGAACGGCGCCGCTGAATTGCGCGACGCGGTTTCCCACGTGATTGCCGGACTTGACGACGGCACCTTGCGCGTGGCGCAAAAGACCGGCGCCGACTGGGTGGTCAACCAGTGGATCAAGAAAGCCGTGCTGCTCTCGTTCCGGTTGGAAAACAACAGCGTCATGACGTCCGACGGCACGATGCAGTTTTACGACAAGGTCCCTACCAAGTTTGCCAGCTATACAGCCGAAGATTTCGCGCGCGGGGGTTTCCGCGTGGTGCCGCCGGCCGTTGCCCGCCGCGGCAGCTTCATCGCCAAGAACGTGGTCTTGATGCCGTCCTACGTCAACATCGGCGCCTACGTCGATGAAGGTGCCATGGTCGACACCTGGGCCACCGTCGGTTCGTGCGCGCAGATCGGCAAGAACGTCCACCTGTCCGGCGGCGTCGGCATTGGCGGCGTGCTCGAACCGATGCAGGCGAACCCGACCATTATTGAAGACAACTGTTTCATTGGCGCCCGCTCCGAAATCGTGGAAGGTGTTATTGTCGAAGAGAATTCAGTCATTTCCATGGGCGTGTACATCGGCCAATCGACCAAGATCTACGACCGCGCTACCGGTGAAGTCACTTACGGTCGCGTCCCGAGCGGTTCGGTCGTGGTGTCGGGCAACCTGCCGTCCGAAGATGGCAAGTACAGCTTGTATTGCGCAGTGATCGTCAAGCGTGTCGATGCCAAAACGCGCGCCAAGACGGGCATCAACGAGTTGCTGCGCGGCATCTAACTACAGAGTATCCACGGAGGAGATCATCATGGCAATGGACCGCTTGTTTCATCTGATGAAAGAGAAACACGCGTCGGATATGTTCTTCGCTGTTAATTCGCCAGTGCAGATCAAGATTAACGGGAATTTGATTCCCATTAATCAGCAAAAGCTGGACCCGGAAAATATCGAAGCGCTGCTGGGGGAGATTGCCTCGAAAGAGCAGATGGCCGAGCTGATGCGCGACAACGAGCTGAACATGGGTATTTCGGTGCCCAATCTCGGCCGGTTCCGCTTGTCGGCTTTTCGCCAGCGCGGCACCATTTCGGCGGTGTTCCGTTTTGTCCCGGCCGTGATTCCCCAGCTCGACGACCTTGGCTTGCCGCCGATTCTGTCCGAACTGATCATGGAAAAACGCGGTTTGCTGTTGTTGGTCGGCGCCACCGGTTCGGGCAAGTCGACCACGATCGCCTCCATGCTCGACCATCGCAATGAATTGCGCGCAGGGCATATCCTGACGCTGGAAGACCCGATCGAGTACCTGTTCAAAAATAAGAAATCGATCGTCAACCAGCGCGAGATCGGCAGCGACACCGCCAGTTTTTACGTCGCGCTGCGCAATTCCATGCGCCAGGCGCCGGACTGCATTTTGATTGGCGAGATTCGCGACAAGGAAACCATGGCGGCCGCGCTGGCGTATGCGCAATCGGGCCACCTGGTGCTGGCCACGCTGCACGCCAACAACAGCTACAACGCGCTGAACCGGATCATCAGTTTTTATCCGATCGAAAACCGCGCCGCGCTGCTGCAGGATTTGTCGTCGGCGGTCAAGGCGATTGTCTCGCAGCGCCTGGTGCGCTCGGCGGCCGGCGGCACGCGCCAGGCGGCGGTCGAGATCATGGTCAACACGCGCTACGTGTCGGACTTGATTGAAAAAGGCGAAATTGGCCAGATCAAGGAAGCGATGGAAAAAAGTCTGTCGCCAGGGTCGCAATCGTTCGAGTCGGCCTTGTTCCAGCTGGTCAAGAGCGGCTTGGTGACCCAGGAAGAAGCGCTGGCCAATGCCGATTCAGCCACCAATTTGCTGTGGCTGCTTAATAACGGGCCCGACTCCGCGAACAATGCGCAGGATGTAGCAAACGACAAAAAGGATGAAGAAGGCGCGAACTTCACCGAGTTCACGCTGAACTCCTGATCCGGCCATTTAGAGCACCGTGACATCGTCCTCGCGCACGCGGGGATCCATAGAACGTTTGGGCCGAGTCCCGTTCAATGGATCGCCGTGAGCTTTTCAGCAAGAGGAAAACAAGGTTGGTCGACATTTTCACATTCCCCGATTTGCAAGCGACCGCCCTGCCTTCGGGCGGGTGCATCGCCGACAGCGTCGCCGCCCACCTTGAGCCCGCCACGCGCTTTGGCCGCAGCGATGTCCGTCAGGACGCCCCCGACCAGCTGGTGGCCGTCAATTTGACGCTCACGCAAGTCCAGGAAGTGCATTTCGACGTCGTGTGGCACGCCGGAGCACGCCAGCTGCCGAGCGACATCACCCAACTGGCCAACGGCACGCGCCTGAAAGTTGAACTGAACACGCAGCTTGGCATGGCGCGCGACGGCTGCGACGACGCGCTGCGCGCCTGGGTCGCGCACGATCCGCGCGCCTACCGCCGCGTGCTGCCGCCCGAGGCCGCGTTTCGCCATTCGCCCGGCCGCTACGGCATTGAATTCACCTGCCAGCACTGCTATGGCAAGTGCCAGGTCCAGTGCGACGGCTGCGCCGGCGCCGGGCGCGTCAGCTGCCCTGCCTGTCATGGCGCCGGCAACGTGCATTGCCATCAATGCGCCGGCACCACGCGCCTGACATGCAGCGCCTGCATCGGCAGCGGCCACACCACCGGGCAAGTGAGCGAGCAGCGCTGGGACGCGGACGCGAATGCCTACGTCACCGTCCAGGTTCCGGTCAAGCGGCCCTGCCTTGCCTGCGGCGGCGCTGGATCGATCCATTGCATCGCCTGCACCTTCGGCCAGGCGCAGTGCGGCGCCTGCGCGGGCCTGCGCAGCGTCGCCTGCAAAGGCTGCGGCGGCGCCGGATGCTTCGATTGCGCCGAGTGCGCGGCGACCGGCGTGCAGCACGAATGGGCCAGCGTCACGGCCAGCGTGAGCACCCAGGAAGAGCTGACCTTCGGCGCGGTCGACGCCACGCTTGAAGCGCTGATCCGCGAGCGCATCGGGGCCGCCGAGCTGCCCGCCTATGGCAGCTACCTCGAAGCCCATCACGTCGTCGACCGCGCGGCGCTGGGCAGCCGCTACGAACTGCGCATTGACGCCCTGTACGCCAGGCTGCATGCTGCGGCCCGCCATTTTTCCGTGTATGGACTGGGGCCGCAGGCGCGCGTGCTCGACTTCGTCAATATCGTTGGCCACCTGCTCGAGAACGACCTCGTCACGCTTGAACGGGCGCTGGCGCCGGTGTCGTTCTGGTCGCGCCCGAAGGACACGGCGCTGCTGCCCGCCTTGAAGCAGTTTGTCGCCTCCGAGCTGAACCTGTTGATCGCCGAACAGTTAGGCGCGCAGCCGGCGGCGGGCGCAATGCAAGCCCATTTCAAAGGCATGGTGGACGCGGCGTACGTGCAGCGCGCCAGCGCCGCACTGCGCCAGGGATTTGGCCGCCTGTACGGCGCCGGCCTGCCGCGCCCTGCCTTGTGGGTGGCCGGCGCGGCCGCCGTGGCCTCGGTCATGGTGTACGCGTTCGGGCCGTCGACTTACGGGCCATTCATTTGCACGCTGTGGGCTGCGCTGGCTGGGGCGGCGCTCTGGATCGGCGTTGAAATGCTCTCGCTTGGGCGCATCATGCGCAGTTTCCCCCAGCAGATCGGGGCGCGCTTGCATTCGCAGATCAAGGCCGGCGGCGGCGTGACGAAGTGGCGCATTGCGGTTGCGGCGGGCGTGCTCGCCAGTGCCTTGCTGGCGGCGACGCTCGCGTCCAAGATACCGTTCATCGCGCGCCACCATCAGGCAAGCGCACTGGCCCAGCTTGCAGCACAAGCGCCAAGCGCGCCGGCTGCGAGCGGCGTTGAGCAGGACCGTTCGACGGCCGAGAAGGAAGGCCTGTACGAGATCCGGCAAGCAGCCCGCAAGTTCCTCATCGCTCACAACAAGAAGAACAAGACCACATTCAAGGCACTCGAGCCCAATTTGAACGAGCAGTACCCCAAATGCAGTACGGCCTTGAGCGTGGCATGGGTGCCGAAGAGTTACGGCCTGGCGCAGCCGGCGCTGTTCGTGCGCTGCAAAAAGAGCGTCAGCAAACACGAGCGGAAGTGGGAATCCATCGTGCCGGTCGCCCGCCGCGGCGGCTGAGCCCGCCATCTCCCCCGGGGTCAGTTCCCCCTTTGCGACACGAGCTCATGTAGTAACGGCAGAGCTCGTGTCGTAATAGGGTAACTGACCCCGTTGGTCTTTCGGGCTACCCGCAGCGCATGTGGTATCCTGTCGCCCTTCCCCCGCATTGTAAAAACAGTGTAAGACTGGTCCATGCTTCGCGCATCCGGGCCACTTGTCGTCCACGCGTGAACAACTATCGATGAAAATGACTCTCTACGGCATTCCCAACTGCGACACGGTCAAGAAAGCGCGCACCTGGATGGCCGAGCATGGCCACGCGTTCGACTTCCATGACTTTAAAAAGCAGGGCCTGGAGCGCGCCACCGCAGCCGCCTGGCTTGAACAGCTAGACTGGGAAGTGCTCGTCAACCGCAAAGGCACGACCTGGCGCAAGCTGACCGACGAGCGCCGCGCCGCCGTCGCCAGCAAGGCCGCCGCGCTCGAACTGGTGCTTGAACAACCATCGGTCGTCAAGCGCCCGGTGCTCGATCGCGGCGGCAAATTTTCGGTCGGGTTCTCGGACAGCCATTACCAGGAGCTGTTCAAATGACGCCGTCGCCCACCCTCGCGCTGGCCGAAGAATTGATCGCGCTTTCCTCGGTCACGCCCGAAGACAAAGGCTGCCAGCAGCGCCTGATCGAACTGCTCTCCCCGCTCGGCTTCGTGTGCGAAACCATCACGTCAAAAGGCGTCACCAACCTGTGGGCACGCCGCGGCACAAGCTCGCCCGTGTTCGTCTTTGCGGGCCATACCGACGTGGTCCCGACTGGCCCGGTCGAGCAGTGGGAATCCAAACCCTTCGTGCCCACCCACCGCGACGGCAAGCTGTACGGCCGGGGCGCGGCCGACATGAAGACCTCGATCGCGGCGATGGTTGTCGCTTGCCAGGAATTTACCGCAGCGCACCCCGACCACAAAGGCTCGATCGCCTTTCTCATTACCAGCGACGAGGAAGGCCCGGCCACCGACGGCACCGTGATCGTCTGCGAAAAGCTGGTCGAACGTGGCGAAACCATCGATTACTGCCTGGTGGGCGAGCCCACCTCGGCGCACATCCTGGGCGACATGATCAAGAACGGGCGCCGCGGTTCGCTGTCGGGCCACCTGGTCATCAAGGGCATCCAGGGCCACATCGCTTACCCGCAACTGGCCAAAAATCCGATTCACCTGGCCGCGCCCGCGCTGGCCGAGCTGGCAGCCGAACAGTGGGACAACGGCAACGACTACTACCTGCCCACGTCGTGGCAGATGTCGAACATCCACGCCGGCACGGGCGCCAACAATGTGATTCCCGGCGAAGTGGCAATCGACTTCAACTTCCGCTTTTCCACCGCCAGCACGGCCGACGGCCTGGAAGCGCGCGTGCACGCCATCCTCGACAAGCACAACCTGGCGTACGAACTGGCCTGGACGCTGTCGGGCCTGCCGTTCCTGACGCCGCGCGGCACCCTGTCCGACGCCTTGTCCAGCGCGATTGTCGCCGAGACGGGCGTGCACACCGAATTATCGACCACGGGCGGCACCTCCGACGGGCGCTTCATCGCGCGCATCTGCCCCCAGGTGATAGAATTCGGCCCTCCGAACGCCAGCATCCACAAGATCGACGAGCACATTGAAGTGCGCTTCATCGATCCGCTCAAGAACATCTATCGCCGCACGTTGGAAAACCTGCTGGCGCCAGCAGTTTAATCGACTATGCACCGAGACCTGTCATGACCACGACCCCGTTTGCCACCTTGTTTACCACCCCGCGCGACCTGCTGCGCTACGCCGTGAGCCGCTTTCACGCGGCCAAGCTGTTCTTCGGCCATGGCAGCGCCGAAGCCTTTGACGAAGCGGCCTACCTGATCCTGCACACGCTCAAGCTCCCGCTCGACAAGCTCGACCCTTTCCTCGACGCCCGCCTGCTGCCCGAAGAAGTGCTGCAGGTACTGGCCGTGATCGAGCGGCGCACCGTTGAACGCGTGCCGGCCGCTTACATCACCAATGAAGCGTGGCTGGGCACCTACGCCTTTTATGTCGACGAGCGGGTGCTGGTGCCGCGTTCATTCATCGCCGAACTGATTCCACAGCAGTTCAGCCCATGGGTGGAAGATCCGTACGCGGTCGCGAACATCCTTGAACTGTGCACCGGGTCGGCCTGCCTGGCGATCATGATGGCCGACTGCTTCCCCAATGCCGTGGTCGATGCGATCGATATTTCGACCGATGCGATTGCCGTGGCCGAGCGCAATATTCGCGATTACAAGCTTGATGGCCGTGTCAATCCGATTGTCTCGGACCTGTACCAGAATGTGCCGTTCAAGAAGTACGACATGATCATCACCAATCCACCGTATGTGAATGCCGATTCGATGGGCAAGCTGCCGCCGGAGTATTTGCGCGAGCCGCACATTGCGCTGGCCGGTGGCGAAGACGGCATGGATTTGGTGCGCAAGATCGTTGCGGGTGCGGCTGAACGCTTGACGCCGAATGGCATCCTGATGGTTGAAATCGGCAATGAGGCGGAGTATGCCGAGGCTGCGTTCGGGCACCTGGGGCTGACCTGGCTGACCACCAGCGCGGGTGATGATATGGTTTTCCTGCTGACGGCTGAACAGCTGCAGTTGCAGTAAAGTTTTTGGCGGCTCATGGCGGAATGCGCTTGCGCTTTTCCGCCCTACGGGCCGTATAAGTTTTTGGCGGAGCTTGGCGGAATGCGCTGACGCTTTTCGCCCTACGAAACCCGTCGCGGGCCGTAGGGCGGAAAAGCGAATGCGCATTCCGCCATGCTCCGCCACCACCATTTAGAAGAAGAAGTAATCAATGATCCGTTTCCTCAACGTTAGCCTCATGCGCGGCACCAAGCCGCTCCTCAAGGATGTCGACCTAACCCTCAATCCAGGCGATAAAATCGGTCTGATTGGCGCCAACGGCGCCGGCAAATCGAGCCTGTTCGCCATGCTGCGCAACGAGCTGCATCCGGATCAGGGCGAGATCGACTTTCCCGCCAAGTGGCGCATGGCGTACGTGGCCCAGGAAACGCCGCCGCTCGAACGCTGCGCGCTCGACTACGCGATCGACGGCGACACCACGCTGCGTAAACTTGAGGAAGAACTGGCGCGCCTCGAAGCGCAGCCGGAATCAACCGAGAACGGCATCGCCATCGGTAACATCTACAGCGCGCTGGCCGACGCCGACGCCTACACCGTGCAGTCGCGCGGCGAACAACTGCTGCTCGGCCTGGGCTTCACGCTCGACCAGATGCAGCAGCCGATCGTGAGCTTTTCGGGCGGCTGGCGCATGCGCCTGAACCTGGCGCAGGCGCTGATGTGTCCATCCGATCTGCTGCTGCTCGACGAGCCGACCAACCACCTGGACCTGGACGCCATCATCTGGCTCGAGGACTGGCTCAAGCGCTATCCGGGCACCCTGATCATCATCTCCCACGATCGCGACTTCCTCGACGAGATCGTCAACGTCATCGTCCACATCGACGAGTGCAAGCTAAAACGCTACTCGGGCAACTACTCGGGCTTCGAGCGCCAGCGCGCAGCGCAGATGATCCTCGCCGCCGGCGCACTGGCCAAGCAGCAGCGCCAGCGCGCCCACCTCGAATCGTTCGTGAACCGCTTCAAGGCCCAGGCGTCCAAGGCGCGTCAGGCGCAGAGCCGCATGAAGGCGCTCGAGAAAATGGAAGAGCTGGCCCCGCTGCGCGCGGCCGCCGAATTCTCGTTCGAGTTCCGCGAGCCGTTGGCCGCGCCCAACCCGCTCTTGGTAATGGAAGACGTCAACGCCGGCTACCATATCCTCGACGAACATGGCGACCGTGTATCGGACAAGGTGATCGTCTCGGGCATTAAGTTCTCGCTGCAGATCGGCCAGCGCATTGGCCTGCTGGGCGTCAACGGCGCCGGCAAGTCGACACTGATCAAGACCATCGCGGGCGAACTGCAACCGCTGACGGGCGACGCCACGCTCGGCAAGGGTCTGTCGATCGGCTATTTCGCCCAGCACCAGGTGGAGATGCTGCGCCACGACGAGTCGCCGCTGTGGCACCTGGCCAAAATCGCGCCCACGGTGCGCGAGCAAGAGCTGCGCAACTTCCTGGGCGGTTTCAACTTCCCCGGCAATATGGTGACCAGCTCGATCCGTCCATTTTCGGGCGGTGAAAAAGCGCGCCTGGCGCTGGCGCTGATTGTATGGCAGCGACCCAACTTGCTGCTGCTCGATGAGCCGACCAACCACCTGGACCTGGAAACGCGCGAGGCGCTGACGATGGCGCTGGCGCAGTTTGAAGGCACGCTGGTCGTGGTCTCCCACGATCGCCACCTGCTGCGCGCCACGACCGACCAGTTCATCATCGTCGCCGACGGCAAGCTGCAACCGTTCGACGGCGACCTGGACGACTACAAGGACTGGCTGTTCCAGACCAAGCTTGGCAAGGGCACCACTGTGCTGCCGGCGGCCGGCAAGGACAACAAGACGGAGTTCCCGACCGTGCCTGCGGTGGCCGTGCCGGTGACGCCCGCGGTCAACACCAAGGACCAGAAAAAGCACGACGCCGAGCAGCGCCAGCGCATGGCCACGCTCAAAAAACCGATCGAAAACAAGATCAAGCGCCTCGAAGAGCAAATCGCCAAGCGCAATGAACAGCAGGCCGAAGTCGATGCGAAGCTGGCAGAGTCAAGCGTCTACGAAGCGGCCAACAAGGCCAAGCTCAAGACGCTGATGGCCGACCAGGCCTTCTACAAGAAGGACCTGGCGACGCTGGAAGCGGAGTGGCTGCAATTGCAGGAGCAGCTCGAAGGACTGGCTGCGTAAAAAAGCATCACATCGTCCTCGCACGCGTGGCGCTTTGAGGACGATGGCCTTGCGTCGGGCTGTCCGATTCAGGGCGCCTTCAGCTGGCGTGATGCCGGAACGGATTGGCATGCTGCGCCGGGCGTCGGGCACAGGGCGGCACGGGTACGCCCACCGGTCGCGCGATCGCATGGTGCGCGGCCACCTTGACGGTTGGCGGCGCCAGATCGGTGAGCAAATAGGCCAGCCGCACGGCCTGGTATTCACTTTCCTGCACATCCGGCAAAATGGTCTCATTGTCGCTGGAGAGCTTGAGCACCCGCCATCCGCCCCCGGCGCGCCGCACGCACCACAGCGAACCACCATTATCCAGAAAGTCGCGCTCGATTTCGGTAAGTGGAACTGTTGACATGTTCTCTCCTGGCTGGGTTGATATCGGGATCGCCACCGTGGCAACTTTTACACATTTAATTTCCCAATAGCATCAGTATTAATTACTCTTGGAAATTTCTCTGTTAGCTAGCGAACAGAGATGCATAAAACCGACAGCAGGGGCGTGCGAAGTTGCCGAACGAGTGGAGTGATGACGCGAAGGGAAAGGTAGAAGACGCTGGCGGACGCTGCGGTGAAAAGAGCAGAACGCCCTTTCACCACAATGTTTTTTAGCAAGGCGGGAACTTACGCGACGCGCTTTTCATCGCGCGCGCTGTCGCGCTTGATCGACATAAGGCGGTCGATGTCGACCAGGATCAGGCGCCGGCCCTCGGCTTCGCCCAGCCCGAGCAGGTAGTCGCAATCGCCGTCGCCGTCAGTGCCGGGGATCGGCGTGATCTGGTCGGCGTACATGCGCACCACGTCGGTCACGCCATCGACCACCATGCCGACCACGCAGCTGGCCAGCTGCAAAATGATGACGTCGGTCGACGGTCCGGCCACGCCGGCGCGCGCATCAAAGGCCATGCGCATGTCGACAATAGGCATGATCACGCCGCGCGAGACGGCCACGCCGCTGATGATGGCGCCGTCCGAGGCGAAGCGTTCGAGCGACTTGAGCGTGCTCAGTTCCTTGACCTTGCGAAATTCAACACCGTAGTCGAGCCCGCCAAGCTGGAAACTGAGAAACTCCAACTTGCCGGCGGGCGCCGTCTTGGGTTCGGTGATGGACATGGTGTGCCTTTCGTTTCGTGCGTGGGGTAGCGCCGACGAAACCTATCGTAATGCGAGGGCATACTCCGCTCGTTGAGTGCGATCAATGTTTCCCAACGAACAGAACGACGCGCGCGCACGCCAGGACGCCCCGCGAGGAACTGATGGCCTTGCAAAGCGACTGGAACCCATTACAATGGGACAGCAATGCTGCGTGGGTAACATTGTAAAAATCAAGGACCGGACATGTTTCAATGGCTGCAGAAAATTTTTTCCTCCCCCGTTCCTGAGGCCCCGCCAACCGCGCCCGGCACACCGGCAGCCAGGCCGGCACCGCCGCCTGCGGCAAGGGCGATGGCCGCTGTCGCCGGTACCGGTACCGGCGACAGCGGCTCCATCGGCGGCTTGTCGTTCGACCAGCGTGACACCGTCAACACCACCTATTACAACTGGCTGTTCGGCAGCAAGGGGGCGTCGGAACTGGAGACCACGGAGCCTGAAAATCAGGTGCTGGGCGCCCTCGCCACCATCCTCAAGTCGCAGCAGTCGGGCGCCGCGCTGGTGCGCCGCCTGCCCGGCCTGATCCCGCAGCTGCTGCAAAGCCTGCGCAGCGATACTTTTTCAGGCGCGCACCTGTCGCGCACCATTTCCAGCGATGTGGTGCTGGTCGCGGCGGTGATCCGCGCGGCCAACAATTCCTTCATCGGCTACGGCACCACGATCACCAGCGTCGAACACGCGATCATGCTGATCGGGACCGAAGGCTTGCGCCACCTGATCACCAGCGTCGCCTTCCGCCCCATCATCGACATGAATTCGGGGCACTACACGCGCGCGCTGGCGCCGCGCATCTGGGACCAGTCCGAGCGGGCCGCCCTGGCCAACCGCATGCTGGCCGAAGAAATGGGCGTCGATCCTTTCGAAGCCTTCCTCGCCGGCCTGGTGCAGTACGTGGGCCTGATCGTCACGCTGCGCATCATGGACCAGTGCGACAAGGACGGCAAACAGCTCGGCTCCGACATGTTTTGCGCCAGCCTGCTGCGCGACGCCCGTGCGCTTAGCTGCAGTATCGGGCGCGAGTGGGATTTCCCGGCCAGCGTCGTCACCGCCATCGGCGAGCAGGCCGGCGCGCGCAAAGGTGTGCAAGTCTCGCCCATGGGGCGCCTGCTGTCGCAGTCCGACTACCTGAGCAAGGTGCGCATTTTGGCTGAAAGTGCGCTGGCCGACAGCGCCGATGCGGCCCTGTTCAAGGGCCTCACGCCTGCGGCGATGGCGTGCTATCACCGGCTCGACGCCATCGCCGACGAGGCGCCGGCCGCCATCGCAGTGCCTGCAGCGGCGTTGTGACGGCGCTCGTCAATCCAGCCGAAGTCGAGTTTTCCAACATCCGGGCCCAGGGCCCGGGCGGCCAGAACGTCAACAAGGTCTCGTGCGCGGTGCACCTGCGCTTCGACATCGCGGCCTCTTCCCTGCCCGAAGCGATCCGCGAACGCTTGCTGGCGCTGTCGGACCAGCGCATCACGCAAAACGGCGTGGTGGTGCTCAAGGCGCAGCAGTCGCGCAGCCTGGAACAGAACAAGGAGGACGCGCTGCGCCGCCTGCAGGAACTGGTCGACAGCGTGGCGGTGCTGCCTGCGCTGCGGCGCGCAACCAAACCCACCCGCAGCTCCCAGCGCCGCCGCCTCGATTCAAAAACCAGGAGCGGCCAGACCAAGGCGATGCGCGGCAAGGTCAGCGAGTAGTTCTCAGTAAAGCCGTGGCCGACGCCGCGTCACCCTGCCGGCAGGCTCCCCGGCCGGCCCGTCAGGTAGCCTTCCACCGTATGCACGCCCAGCTCGCGCAGCGTGCTCAGTTCGTCTTCCGTTTCCACGCCTTCGGCCACCACCTTGCTGCCGGTGGCCGCAGCAAACGTGATCAACGCGGCGGCCAGCGCGCGCGAGCCGGCCTCGTGATCGATGTTGCGGATCAGGCTCTGGTCAAGCTTGATCACGTCCGGCTTGAGCTTGAGGATGTGGCGAAAACTGGCGTACCCCGATCCCGCATCGTCCACCGCCAGGCGCAGCCCGTTCTTGCGCAACTGCGCCAGCGCTTGCGAAATCTGGTCGTAGTCGGTGATCGAACAATGCTCGGTCACTTCGAGCATCAGGCGATCGAGCGGCGCGCCGGCCAGCACCGCGTCGAGGACACCGGTCAGGATCGTCTGCGGCGAGACGTTGATGGCAAGGTAGACGCCGTCAGGTATCAGGGCCAGGCCCGCGAGCGCCTTTTCGATGGCAAGCATCTCAAGCCGGTGGCCCAGCTCCACGCCGTGCGCTTCGGTGAACCACTGATCCGGGCCGCGCCCGGACTCGGGCGCGAAACGGGCCAGCGCTTCGTAGCCGACCACGCGCTGGCGTTCGGTGTCGAACACACCCTGGTAGACCATTGTAAAGCGGCCGACGGAAATCACGTCGGTCAGCCGCTCCACGATCGCCGCGCGCGCGCGCTCGCCCACCACGCGCGACTCGATCAGTTCGCCGATCAGGTTGGCGAATGCGGCCAGCGTGCCTACATCGCAGTTCGACAAATTTGCTTCCGGGTTGCGGCTGTAGCAGCAAAAGGTGCCGAACACGGCGCCGTCGTGAAAGCGGATCGGCACGCCGACGTGGGCGCGGATGTCGAATTGATCGGTGGCGGCCAGCGCCACCAGCTCGGGATAGGCATGGCTGTCCTGCACGATCGCGGGAATGCGGCCATTGACCACCAGAGCGCAATAGCTTTCGTCGAGCGGATCGTAGTCGCCGGCACGCACCGGCGAAAAACCTTCGACCGACGCCACGTGGCGAAAAATGCGCAGGCCGTCGCGAAATTCGGTGACGAAGCCCACGTCCATGCCGAGGCAGGTGCGGGCCAGGCCCACGGCGCAGCGGATCAGTTCATCGGTTGAATGGGGCGCTGCCACCGCCATGCCTGCCACCGCAGAAGTTTGCTCAGCCATGTGTTCGTCCATCGAGAATTAAACTACCGCATCCACCAACGCCGTGCATGCGAGTGCTACTGGCTGCACCATTCGATCTTACCGCAATCGGCCGACAGGATCACTTCGCCGGCCTCGTAATTGGAGCGCAGGCGCGCCTTGATTTCCTTTGACGGCAAATCGTACAGGGTGCTGCCGTCCGGATTGAACTTCATCGACAGCAGCACCGTGTCGCCCGAGAGCATCTGCACGTTCACCGCGCTCTGGCCGGCATAGTCGCGGCGCTGCTGCTGCAACTGCGCGACCAGCGCCTCGGCGGCCTGCTGCTGGGTTTCGGTTGCCTTGACCTCGAGCGACACCTTGGCAATTGCCTTGAGCGCCGGCCCGACGCTGCTTGCCATCTTTTGAAACTGCGGCACCTGTTCGGGCGTCAGCGTCAGTTCATTCTTGCGAATTTTCGAGGCCAGCATCACGTACTTGCGCACCTCGCTCTGGCTGGTCAGGCTGTCCATCTCCACCTTGCAGGCCAGCGCCGCCGCGCCGTATTCGGTGGCTTTGGCCATCATGGCGGCGATCGCCTCGTCGATGCGCGCGCTGTCCGGCTCCAGCGCGAACAGCTGCATCTCGGTCTGCTTGCGGGGCCCGGCGCTCTCGATGGTGATCTTGCGCGCGGCAATCGCGCAGCCCTCGGCGTTCTTGATGATCACTTCATCGGCCATGATCTCGCAGTTGGCCGCGTGCTCGATAGTCACGCGGGTGCCGGAAATGATGCAGCTCTCGGCGCGGTTGAGCACCACCTCGCCCACGCTGGTCTGCAGCACAGAACCGGACACCACGCCCTTGACGCAAATGTCGCCGCGCGCGTTGTGGGCCGAGCCGCCCACCATATTATGGTTAAGCAGGATAGTGCCGCCGCGCGAGACGATATTGCCAAAGACGTCGGCGTGAATGGTCACGCTTTCGCCTTCGATCACGCGCTTTTCCTGCACCTCGCCGAATTCCTCGTAGTCGCCGGTCAGCTGCAGGTTGCCGGTGGTGCGCGAACTGACGCCGTCGCGGCTGACGATCTTGTCGTCCACCGAGAGCTGGTGCGTCTTGCTGTCCACGTTCAGAAAGCCGGCCTGCAGCGAGAGCAGGAATTCGCCCTCGGCGTTCGACTCGATGACAGTGCCGGGGCCGGCCATGGGCCCCATCTCGATATCCTTGGGCAGCGGCGGCTCGATCGGGATGCCCGACAGCTCGTAGCCGGTGGCGCCGTCCCGGCGTGGTATTTTCTGCAGCAGGCGCACGCCCGCCTTGATCTGCGGGAAGCGGTTCTGGAAGGCCATCAAGTCCAGTTTGCCGTTGGCCAGCTGGCGCGGCGCGTCGCTGCGGTGCAGCTCGGACGAGACTTCGATGATGTGCGCATCGATGCCGGGCACCGGATCGAGGCGCGCGGCGATCACCACCCGCTCAGTCTTGCCGGCAGCGATCGCAGCGCGCACGGCGGCCATGTCCAGGCCAAAGCGTATGCCCTTGGTCCACATGTCGGCGACAAATTCATCGGCCTCCAGCCAGGCTGGCGTGCCGGCGCCGTCCGGGTCGTTTGGGTCGGTCAGCACGACCGGCTCGAACTGGTATTCGGCGCGCCCGTCGCTCAGCTTGACGGCCTTGTAGAGCTCGCGCCGCTGCGGATCGAAGGGCAGCAAGTCGTCGGCGAAGCGGATCATCATCTCGGTGCCGGCCGCGCGCGGCAGATCGGGGCCGTGGTCGTAGATGGCCTTGATCAAGACCGTATGATTCAAGCCCGCAAAGTAGCTGTTGCCCGAAAAAACCCGGTCAATGGCGGCGGCGAACGTTGGACCCAGCACGCTGGGGTCGGCATACACGCCGTCAGGCCGCTTGACGATGCAGTGACCCACTTCGCCGGCGAGCGCGTCGCCCGCTGCTGGCGGGGTGTTGGCCACGGGTGAGTCAATCGGCACGGTCAGGCTCCATACGGAAAATGCTTACGCCGATGGCAACAGTATTTGCCATCAGTAAGATTTATGGAGCGTAACATGATGCAGCCCTGAAACGAGTATATCGCCGAGAAAAAATACCGCTGAGCCGCCCTGCCGGATGACGGCGTTGCGCGCGCCATGGTGACATAAAGCATGTGACAAGAATCACTGTAACGTCAAGCACTGTGACGGCGAGCGCCGCGATGTCAAGCGTGGTGACATAAAGCACGGTGACCTACAATATGGTGACGCGACGCACGGTGACGTGATGCATGCTGACGTAAAAACGGGCGCCTGGGGCGCCCGTCGCGGCTAACGGCGACGGCCGTGGTTGGGGTACAGGTCGGCGCCTGCCTCGTTGATCTGGCGCCGCAAATCGCGCCGTTCGTCGGCCGTCATGCGGCCATTGCGGCGCCCTTCATTGCTTTGCTGTTGCTGCTCGGCCTCGCGGCGCTGCTCTTCGGCGCGTGCCTGATTGGCGCGCTCGTCGTCCTGGCGCTGCTGACGCTCGTCGTACTGGCGCGGCTGCTGGCGGGGGTCGGCCTCGCCGCTGTACTCCTGGCGCTGCGGCTCGCCGCGCCGTCCCGGGCCGGCGTGCGCCGCCGACATCGCCGCACAGCCGATCAGCGCGCAGGCAAGCAGGCGCCGAACAAGCGCCGTACCGAAGACCGGCTGGCCTGCTGCCTTGCTGTTGAAATGCGCGTTATTCATGGTGAACCTCTTTGCGTTGCGACGCTGCCGGGGCGACTGATGGTGCGGCCTGTTGCGTTGCTTTATTCATTGTGCTCCTCTTCCGCGTTTGCTTATAAACAGATAAGCTCAATGACGCTGGATTCCAGTGTAGGGGGAATCAATTTTCCGAGTAAGCCGAATTGGGTAAAGTTTGTAATAATTTGTAATGCCCATGTCACCGCCCGTCGCATCGGGCGATAAGACGTTACCATAGCGACATCAATATGACAAATCTGACAGCGATATGAACTCACAATCGACACCAACAGCAGGCAACAATACAACGCCCGTGCAAACCAATGGTCACACCGCCAAGATTATGGTAGTGGACGATGACGTGCGCCTGCGCGACCTGCTGCGGCGCTACCTGACCGAGCAAGGTTTCAACGTGGTGACGGCCGAAAGCGCGCCGGCCATGAACAAACTATGGCTGCGCGAGCGCTACGACCTGCTGGTGCTGGACCTGATGCTGCCGGGCGAGGACGGCCTGTCGATCTGCCGCCGCCTGCGCGGCGCCGGCGACCAGACGCCGATCATCATGCTCACCGCCAAAGGCGAGGATGTCGACCGCATCGTCGGCCTGGAGATGGGCGCCGACGATTATTTGCCCAAGCCGTTCAACCCGCGCGAACTGGTGGCGCGCATCGGCGCCGTGTTGCGCCGCAAAGGCCCCGACGAAATCCCGGGCGCTCCGTCCGAAACGCCGCAAACGTTCGAGTTCGGCGCTTTCGTGCTCGACCTGGGCACGCGCACGCTGAAAAAAAACGGCGACACCGTGCCCCTGACCACCGGCGAATTTTCCGTGCTCAAGGTCTTCGCCCGCCACGCGCGCCAGCCATTGTCGCGCGAAAAACTGATGGAACTGGCGCGCGGGCGCGAATACGAAGTGTTCGACCGCAGCCTTGACGTGCAAATTTCGCGCCTGCGCAAACTGATCGAACCGGATCCCTCGTCCCCGCTGTATATCCAAACCGTGTGGGGCCTGGGCTACGTGTTCATCCCTGAAGGCCAGCCGCGCTAGTGCCGCGCGATCCGACCGGCGCCCGTAAAAGCGGCCCGACCTGGCTCAGGAGCGGGCTGTTCTGGCGCACCTTCTTGCTGATGGGGATACTGACGGCCGTGTCGATGGCGTCCTGGATCGGCATGATCAGCGCCGTGCAGCGCGGCCCGCAGGTGCAGCAGACGGCCGAACTGGTGATCTCGGTCGTCACCATCACCAAGACCGCCCTCACCAATTCGGCGCCCGAGCTGCGCACCGAACTGCTGTTCGAGTTGTTCAGCAACGAAGGCATTCGCATCTTCACGCTGGAAGACAGCGACATTGTCGACCCGCCTCCTGACAATCCTTTGATGAACGACATCGAAAAGATCGTCAAGGACAGGCTTGGCCCGGATACCCGTTTTTCCAGCCGCGTGAACGGCTCGCCCGGCTTTTGGATCAGCTTCAAGATCGACGACGACAAATACTGGCTGATGCTCGAACGCGAACGGCTCGAAGGGCTGACCGGCGTGCAGTGGTTCGGCTGGGCCAGCGTGGTGGGCGTGCTCTCGCTGCTGGGAGCGGGCATCATCTCGCGCCTGGTGAACCAGCCGCTGGCGCGCTTGTCGGTCGCCTCGCGCGCCATGGCCCAGGGCAAGCGGCCCGACCGCCTGCCCGAAAAAGGCCCCAAGGAAGTACGCGAAGCGAACCGCAGCTTCAACCAGATGGTGGACGACCTGCAGCGCGTCGATTCCGACCGCGCCGTGATTTTGGCCGGCATTTCGCACGACCTGAGAACGCCGCTGGCGCGCATGCAGCTCGAACTTGAAATGGCCAATCTGACGGACGAAGCACGCGAGGGCCTGCAGTCCGACATCGGCCAGATGGACGCGATCATCGGCCAGTTCCTCGACTACGCCAAGCCGACCGAAGCGGGCAGCTTTGTGCCGGTCGATTTGTCCGACCTGCTGCACGACTGCGCGCGCGAGGCCGGCCGCATTGCCGACGTGCGCATGACAACCGACATCGCGCCCGACGTGCACGTGCTGGGCAACGCGACCGACCTGCGGCGCGTCTTTAACAACGTCATTGAAAACGCGCGCCGCTACGGCAAGACGACCGGCCAGGACGCAACCCAGATCGACATCTGCTGCAAGATCGTCCAGCGCGGCCAGGGCCGGCGCGCCCTGATCGAGATGCAGGACCATGGCCTTGGGGTGCCAGAAGAAATGATCGAGAACCTGCTCAAGCCATTCACGCGGCTTGACAGCGCGCGCGGCCAGGCCAACGGCGCCGGGCTCGGGCTGGCCATCGTGCAGCGCGTCGTCACGCGCCACAACGCCGAACTGAAGGTGGGCAACCGCGACGGCGGCGGCTTGCGCATCCAGATCGCGATGCCGCTGGCCGACACTTGACCTTTACACGAGAGACCATCATGACCGACTATCGCGATATCGAGGCTGCGGCCGAACGCATCGAGGGTGTGGCCCACCGCACAGCGGTGCTCACCTCGCGCACCGCCGATGAGATCAGCGGCGCGCAGCTGTTTTTTAAATGCGAAAATTTCCAGCGCGCGGGCGCTTTCAAGTTCCGCGGGGCGTACAACGCGATTGCGCGTTTTACCGAGACGCAGCGCCAGGCCGGCGTACTCACTTACTCGTCGGGCAACCACGCGCAGGCCATCGCGCTGTCGGCCAGCCTGGCGGAGATACGCTCGGCGATCATCATGCCGCACGACGCGCCGGCGTTGAAGGTGGCGGCGACCAAGGCGTATGGCGGCGAAGTGATTTTCTATGACCGCTACAAGGAAGACCGCGAAGAGATCGGGCGCAATCTGGCGCGCGAGCGCGGCATGACCTTGATCCCGCCGTATGACCATCCGGACGTGATCGCCGGCCAGGGCACGGCGGCCAGGGAGCTGTTCCAGGAAACGGGAGAACTCGACGTGTTGCTAGTGTGCCTGGGCGGCGGCGGGCTGCTGGCCGGCTGCGCGCTGGCGGCGTCGGCACTAAGCCCGTCGTGCAAGGTAATCGGGGTGGAGCCGGAGGCCGGGAACGATGGCCAGCAGTCGCTGCGCAAGGGCGAGCTCGTGCATATCGGGGTGCCCGACACGATCGCCGATGGCGCCAAAGTCACGCACCTGGGCGCGCACAATTTTGAAGTGATACAGCGCCACGTGGATGACATCATAACTGTATCAGATTCACAACTAGTGGCCACGATGCGGTTTTTCGCCGAGCGCATGAAGATGGTGGTCGAGCCGACCGGGTGTTTGGCGGCAGCGGCCGCGCTGCATGGCGCGCTGCCGCTGCAGGGCAAGCGCGTGGGCGTGTTGATCAGTGGCGGGAATGTGGATCTGGCGATGTTTGCAAAGTATATTGCGTAGAGGCTCGCGAGACCGTCACAAAAGGTATGGGTAATGTGTAGGTCGGATAAGCGGCAGCGCAATCCGACATATGCGTCGCGTTGACGCATGTCGGATTGCGCTATCGCTTATCCGACCTGCTATCCGTAGCAGTGCGATGTAGTCCCCCACAAACGCTCTGCAACAGCCGCGTTTTTCATCAGCCAGCCGCCTCCACCGCTTCCTTCACCACATAATTGTCGATATCAAAGCGCCGCGTGATGCGCCGGTAGGTGAACGTGAACCCTGGCCACATAGTGTAATTGCGGCCCTCCTTGTCCAGGTACCAGCTGCGGCAACCGCTACTCCACACCGTCCCCTTCATCCGCCGGCGCAAGTCGGCGTTGAACGCCGCTTGCACCTCCTGCCTGACTTCCACCGAATGCAGGTCGAGGTCCAGGATATCCTTCACGGCGCCCAAGACATAACGCACGCCCGACTCGATCATGTAAATCATCGAGTTATGACCGAGCCCCGTATTCGGGCCGTTGATCATGAAGTAATTCGGAAAGCCCGCCACCGCGCACCCCTTGTACGCCTCGCGATTGACCGCGAACAGTCGCTTGCCGGCGCGCCCCACGATGTCGAGCGCGCTCCCCGCGTGCTCGACATCGAAGCCGGTGGCGAACACGATCGCATCGATTTGGCGCTCTTCGCCGGCGGCCGTGACGATGCCGTGCGCCGTCACGCGCGCAATCGGATCGGTGACCAGGGCCACGTTCGCTCTGGCGAGCGCCGGGTAATAGGTATTCATCAGCAGCACGCGCTTGCATCCCAGCGCATAGTTCGGCGTGAGCTTTTGCCGCAGCGCCGGGTCGGCCACTTGCGCGTGCAGGTGGCGCCTGGCCTTGCGCTCGGCCACGCGCAGCATGGTCGGCCGGTACACATACCAGAGCGCACGCGACTCGTACTGCACGTATGCGAGCGCCCGATACAGCCATTGCAGCGGCGGCGCCTTCGCCAGCAGCGACTGTTCGAGCCGGCTGATGGCGCGGTCCGGGCGCGGCAGTATCCACGGCGCCGTGCGCTGGTACAGGTCCAGCTGCGCCACCTGGCCGGCGATCTCGGGCACGAACTGGATGGCACTCGCGCCTGTGCCGATCACGGCCACGCGCTTGCCGCGCAGGTCGTAGCCATGGTCCCAGCGGCTCGAATGGAACATGGCGCCGGCAAAGTCGGCCAGGCCAGGTAGCGCCGGCAGCGCGGGCCGGTTCAGGGTGCCCAGCGCCCCCACCAGGCAGCGCGCCCTGATGACACCGCACCCGGCACGAACGTGCCAGCAGCCGCCCTCCTCGTCAAAGCGCGCGCTTTCGAGGGCGGTGCCGACGCGGATGTGCGGCGCCAGGCCGAACTCGCGCACCACGCGGCGCGTATAGGCCAGTAATTCTTCCTGGCGCGCGAAGCGGCGCGTCCAGCGCGCGTTCTGGGCAAAGGAAAATGAGTACAGGTGACTCGGCACGTCGACCGCGCAGCCGGGATAGCTGTTGGCCCACCAGGTGCCGCCATATTCGCGGTCCTGCTCGAGAATGATGAAGTTGTCGATCCCTTCCTGCTTGAGCCGGACCGCCATGCACAGCCCGGCAAAGCCGCTGCCCACGATGACGACGTCGAAGCGTTCCCTATTCATGCGCGTGGCATGTTCAGGGCAAAGCGTTCAACGGCGGGCGGCAACTGGCGCATAGTGATAGTCCACGACAAGGAGCCATGGACGATAGGCGCGGCATGCGGATTTGTCAACCGATGTCTATTCCAAAGTGTGTTGTGTGCCGCACATACCGATCGTATCTGGAGGGCGACAACTGAACTACATGAACTTGTCAGGAGTTGAAAATGATGAAAAAACTGTTAGTCGCTGCCATGCTCGCCGGTTCGCTTGGCACTGTCGCCGCCCCGGCGTCGTCTGCGATCATCGTAGTCCGGCAGGCGCCGCCCGCACCCCGCACGGAAGCCGTGCCGGCCGCACGTCGCGGCCATGTCTGGGTGCCAGGACACTGGGACTGGCGCGGCGAGCGCTATGTGTGGGTAAAGGGTAATTACATGCGCGAGCGCCGCAGTTACATGTACGACCAGCCAAGCTGGGAAGAGCGTGACGGCAGATGGCACAGGACTGGCGACGCCTGGCGGCGCGGCAACCGTGACAATGACGGCGACGGCGTGAAAAACCGCGACGACAACCGCCCTAACAACCCGAACCGCAATTAAGCACCAGTCAAGTCTCAGGCACCGCCAGCCTGAACAAGGCGGTCCAGGTATTCCCGGACCGCCTCGACGCTTGTAAATTCTCCAATCACCTGCTGTACGCCCTCGAGCGCCTCGCGCAGCGTTGCGTGATCGCTGTCGCTTGCCGGTACCAGGTGGTACACGCCGTTCTTGGTTGTAAACAAGCCGCGCTTGTTCGGAATGTCAAATTGCGCACCCAGCGCGTGCCCGTGTTCGTCCCAGAACAGCCACATGGTCGCCTCCACGGCGCTACCTTCGCAATAGGAGGCGGCGGTCAGCGCATCGGGGAAAACGTGTAGCGAACGGTCGTCAGTATCGGCGGCAAAAATCAATCTGGATTCCTCTTTCGAGTGTCGTCTCGCTGCGCGTGACGGAACTTTTCACGCGACAATATAATTAGTCCCTCCGGACAATACTTGGCACTGCCAGGCGCTTGCCTCAGTCGCCTGCAGCCAGTGCCTCGCGCACCTGGTCGGCATCGGCAGGGCGCACGATGCGCGCCAGCTCCTTGCCCTTGCGCAGCACCAGCAGCGTGGGCCACAGCTTGACGCGAAACGCACGGCCAAGCGCCCTGCCGCTGCCATCTTCGACCTTGATGTGCCGGACTGCGGGATAGGCGGCCAGCGCCGATGCGATCAAAGGGGCTGCATTGCGGCAATGGCCGCACCAGTCGGCGCCAAATTCAAGCGCAATCACGCCATCAAGGGCATCGACGGCCCGGCGTTCCGGCTGGGCAATGGTGTAAGGCTGGGACATGGAAGCTCCTGCACGTTCAGATGCACAAGCCTACCGCAGATTGGCTGATCGCTAACGCACGCATCGCAATCGCGCGCGCGATCGACGCTTGCCGGGGTGCTTCAGATTGAAGGGAAAACGCCACCGTGCTAATCTGGCATCAAAAGGCAGCCGCTGTTTGCCTTGGCGGCCCACATCCACGACAACCAGGAATCACTATGTTCAAGAAAATTGCCATTGTCCTCCTCGTCGTCATTGCCTTGATCCTAGGCCTGGCGTTCACCAAGCCCGACACTTTTGCGGTGCAGCGGGTGGCCACGATCACGGCGCCGCCCGAGAAAATCCTGCCTTTGATCAGCGACTTTCACAACTGGCCGGCCTGGTCGCCCTGGGAAAAACGCGATCCGGCCATGCAGCGCACCTTCAGCGGCGCACCCAACGGCAAGGGCGCGGTGTATCACTGGACCGGCGATGCTGACGTTGGCCGCGGTCGCATGGAGATCACGGACTATGCGGCGCCGGCCAGCGTCACCATCAAGCTCGAGTTCATCGAACCGGTCGCCATGGCCAGCATGACGCAGTTCGTCCTCACGCCGCAGGGCGAGCAGACCACCATCACCTGGAACATGTAAGGTCCGATGCCCATCATGAGCAAGATCATGAGCGTGTTTTACAGCATGGACGCCATGCTCGGCCCCGACTTTGAAAAAGCCCTGGCGCAGCTCAAGGCGGCGGCCGAGAAGTAGGCATGGCCGGCACCGAAAGCGGCATTGAGCGATAATCCCTGTTCTTGTTTTCGCCACCAGAGGAATAACCGTGCTCAATTTCGATTTCTACAATCCGACCCAGATCCTGTTTGGCAAAGGCCAGATCGCCGCACTGGCCAAGCAGGTACCACCGGGCGCGCGCGTGCTGCTCGTCTACGGCGGCGGCAGCATCAAGCAAAACGGCGTGTACGACGAAGTGATGCAGGCGCTCGCCGGCCACCACGTCAGCGAGTTTGCGGGCGTGGAGCCCAACCCCAGCTACGAAACGCTGATGGGCGCGATCGACCAGGTCAAGGCCGAGAAGATCGACTTCCTGCTGGCCGTGGGCGGCGGCTCCGTCATCGACGGCACCAAGTTCATCGCCGCCGGCGCGCTGCTGGCCGAGGACCCGTGGACCATCCTTGAAAAGCACGGCGCCAACGTCACCGCCGCCATGCCCTTCGGCGCCATCCTGACGCTGCCGGCTACGGGTTCCGAGATGAACGCGGCCAGCGTCGTCACGCGCAAGTCGACGCAGGAAAAATTCGCCTTCATGAACCGCAACGTGTTCCCGAAGTTCGCCATCCTCGACCCATCCAAGACGTTTTCGCTGCCCGTGCGCCAGGTCGGCAACGGCGTGGTCGACGCCTTTGCCCACGTCATGGAGCAGTACATGACCTACCCGGTCGGCGCCAAGGTGCAGGACCGGTTTGCCGAAGGACTGCTGCTCACGCTGATCGAAGAAGGACCGCAGGCACTGGCCCATCCCGACGACTATGACGTGCGCGCCAACGTGATGTGGTGCGCGACGCTGGCCTTGAATGGCCTGATCGGTGCCGGCGTGCCGCAGGACTGGTCGACCCACATGATCGGCCATGAACTCACGGCGCTGTATCACCTCGATCATGCGCAGACGCTGGCCGTCATCCTGCCGAGCATGCTGCGCACCCGCAAGGACGCCAAGCGCGCCAAGCTGCTGCAGTTCGCCGAGCGCGTATGGGACCTCAAGGGCGGCGACGAAGACACCCGCATCGAGGCGGCGATCGTCAAGATGGAGGCGTTCTTCAACCAGATGGGCGTCAAGACGCGCTTGAGCGACTATCAGCTGGGCGCAAAGGAGATCGATGCGGTGCTGGGGGTGCTGGAAAAGCACCGCATGGTCAAGCTGGGCGAGCATCGCGACGTGACGCTCGCGGTCAGCCGCAAGGTGCTGGAAATGAGTCTCTAGCAATCAAGCCACGACCAGCAATGCGCCAATGAGCGCCAGCACTGCAAGGGTGACGCCGAAGGCGTAGCGAAAAAGCAGGCTGATGCGCTTTTCATCATTGGCCTGCTCGTTCGAAGCGGGGGAACAAATTGCGGTAAGGGTTGTCATGCATATCTCCTGGTTGATGACGTTGTCGAAGAATTCAGCATAGATAACATCAGCAGGCAATACAATACGGTGAAATTGCACATCACTGTGTCTTCCGGAGAAACAATGGAATCCCTGTCCGACAATCTGGCTGATCTGTTCGTCTTCGTCAAAGTCGTGGAACTGAAAAGCTTCTCGGAAGCGGCGCGCGCGAGCGGCTCCACCAAGTCGACCGTGAGCAAGCAGGTGCGCCGGCTGGAAAATACGCTGGGCGCCAAACTGCTCAACCGCACCACGCGCCGCTTGGCGCTTACCGAAGTGGGCCAATTGGCGTACCAGCATGGCTTGCGCATTGTTGAAGAAACGGCCGCCCTGCGCGGCTCGGTCGAAGGCATGCAGGCCACGCCGCGCGGGCACTTGCGGGTCACGACCTCGGTCGCCTTCGGCAATTTGCACCTGAGCCGGCTGATCGGGCAGTTCCTGAACCTGTATCCGGATATCAGTGTCGCGCTCACGCTCAGCGACCGCTATGTCGATATCGTTGAAGAGGGCTTCGACGTCGCTATCCGGCTTACCAGCACGCCGATTGACAGTTTTGTCGCGCGGTGCCTGGCGCCAATTGCCTATGTGGTGTGCGCTTCGCCAGCGTACCTGGCCAGCCATGCGTCCGTTGCCACCCTTGCGGATCTGGCCTCGCACAACTGCATGGTCAATGGCCTGGCGCGCGACGCCATCTGGCGTTTCGCGCGCGATGGCCAGGTCAGCGACGTGAAGGTCACGGGACGGTTTGCCGTCAACAGCAGCGAATCGCTGCGCCGGGCGGTGCTTGACGGTATCGGCATCGGCTTGCTGCCGACCTTCGCCATCGCCGACGACCTGCGCGCCGGCCATCTCAACGTCCTTCTGCCCGAGTACAGCATCGAAGGCACGTTCGGAAACAGCATTCATGCGATTTTTTTGCCGAGCAAATTTGTCGCGCCCAAGATGCGTGTCTTCGTCGACTTCCTGCTTACCCGCTTCAAGGACGAAGAGCACTGGAGCCGCACACCGGCCGATGAGCCGGGACAGCCGTGGTAAGGACCGTTCTGCACAGGCATGCCATGCATCGACAGCTGGCAAACACGGCATGTGATAAAATCACGATTCGCTAGGGGTCCTGGAACGCACGTTCCGGGTGAGAGATACCCTCCGTACCTGATCTGGATAATGCCAGCGAAGGAAAGCGCAAGGTTGCAAGTCGTCCCTCCTTTGTCCTTCCCCCACGCGCGTCATTCCAGCTCTTTTTTTAAGCACGGCACCGGCACGCCCGGTGCGTAACAAGAGCCATTATGTCATCGCCAAACTTGAAGCAAACCCTCCTCGCCCTGGCCATCTGCCAGGCGTTCACCTTGCCGGCGCACGCGCAAGACAGCACCCAGGCCATGGCCGAAGTGGTCGTCACCGGCAGCAAATTTGTCGCCACCGACCGCGCCAGCGTGGCCGGCTTTTCCGAAACGTCGCTGATGCAAACGCCGGCCTCGGTGGTCTCGATTGGCCGCGAGCAGATGCAGGAACTGGGCATTCGCAATGCCACCGACGCCATGCGCTTCGACGCGAGCGTGAGCGATTCGTATAATGCAGTGGGCTACGCCGAGATGTTCTCGATCCGCGGCTTCAAGCTCGATAACGCCTCGAGCTACCGCAAGGATGGCCTGGTCATCTCGGGCGACGCCCAGATCCCGCTTGAAAACAAGGAACGCATCGAAGTCCTCAAAGGCATCGCCGGCTTGCAGGCCGGCGTAACCGGCCCTGGCGGCATCGTCAACTACGCCGTCAAGCGCCCCACCAACACCGCCCTGCGCTCGGCCACGATGGAATTGCGCGAGCGCGGCACCGCTTACGGCAGCGTGGACCTGGGCGGGCGCTTTGCGGACAAGCGCTTCGGCTACCGCTTCAACGCGGCCGCCGAAAACCTGAAGTCTTACGTCAAGGGCGCCGACGGCCAGCGCCAGTTTATCTCGGCCGCGTTCGACTGGCAGATTTCGCCGCAGGCGCTGGTGCAGCTCGACATGGACTACCAGCACAAGTCGCAGCTCACGGCACCTGGCTACCAGCTCATTCGCGGCACCGAACTGCCGTCGCACGTTTCGCCATCGATGCTGCTCAATGACCAGCCGTGGGCCAAGCCGGTCGACACCCGCACCAGCAACGTCGGCCTGCGTTTCGAATACAAGTTCAGCGACGCCTGGCGCGCCACGCTGGCCGCCAACCGCCACAGCTTCAAGCGCGACGACTACACCGCCTTCCCCTACGGCTGCAGCGAAGAAGGCAAAGGCTTCTATCCGGGCTACTGCTCCAATGGCGACTACGACGTCTACGATTACCAGAGCGCGGACGAGCGCAAAAATCCGTTCGCCAGCCAGGCGCTGTTGCAAGGCAAATTCGCCAGCGGCAGCGTGCAGCACGAACTCACGCTCGGCTACGCCGACATGGAGCGCAGCGACTATTACGGCGACTATGTCTACGACTACGCTGGTGCGAGCAACATCTACAAGAACGTGATCGTGCCGCCGGCGCCGGGCAACCCAGGCACCGGGCCGGTCACGGAGCGCAACCACGACGTGGAGCGCTCGCTGATCGTCCAGGATGTGCTCACGCTCACGCCCCAGCTCAAGGTGCATGCGGGCCTGCGCCACGTGGCGGTCAAGCGCAACGCCAACGTCGACACCAGTTTTAACCTGCCGAACCTGTCGCTGGTCTACAACCCGAATCGGGACTGGATGGTCTACGGCACCGTCGCGCACGGCATGGAGCATGGCGGTGAAGCGGAGTTCGGCACCAAGAACTACCCCGACGTACTGGCGCCGAGCCGCTCGCGGCAAATTGAAATCGGCGCCAAGGGCGTGGTCAGCAGCATGCTGACCCTTTCCGGCGCGCTGTTCCAGATCAAGCGCGGCAACGAATTCACCAGCACCGACAATTACTTCGTACGGGGCGGTACGCAGACCCACCGCGGGCTCGAACTGGGCGCCCAGGGCAACGCCACCAGCGCGCTGAAATACAGCCTGTCGCTCACCGCGCTCAACATGCTGATCGACGGCACCGGCAACGCGGCCTTCGACGGCAAGCGCACCGCCAACGTGGCGGCCTTCAAGTCGGCAGCCGTGCTGGAATATGCGGTGCCGTCGGTGGCCGGACTGAAGGTCAATGGCGTGTGGACCTATTCGGGCAAAAAAGCCTTTGACGCGGCGAACACGGTGTTTGTGCCCGGCTACCATGTACTGGGCCTGGGGACGGCGTATGCCACGCGCATCGGCGGCGTGGCCACGGTGATTCGCCTGAACGTGGACAACGTGACCGACAAGTTCTACTGGCGCGACGCCACCCCGGAACTGGGCGGCTACCTGTTCCCGGGCGCGCCGCGCACGGCAAGACTGTCGGCGCAGTTCGACTTTTAAGCGGGATTGATCAGGCGGCCGGCCTGGAGCACCCTCTGGTGCAGGCTGCCGCTCACCAGCAGGTACGGTATGGCGCGCTGCTGGAGATTCTCGATTAGCAGGGCATGCACGCACTGGCGCACTTGCTCCGATTCGCGCTGCAGGCCGTCGGCCTGCCACGGGCTGTCAAGTGCCGTCACCAGCGTGAATGCATAGTCGTGGCGGCGCTCGAGCAGCGCCAGCTGCGCATCCACCCTCCCCCAATACCAGCGGCTGTACACGCCCGTCATCAAGGGCGTCGTGTCGCAAAACAGAAAGCGCGACGCTTTCGCGCAGGCGGCGTCTTCGCGTTCCATCTGCGTGCGCGCGATGCCATACTGGTCGCTTTCGTCAGGCACGCGCGCGTGGATGTCGACAAACTCGCGCAGGTATTCGGGCACCCACAGCGTGTTGTACTGAAAGGCCAGAGCATGGGCCAGAGTCGATTTTCCGGACGATTCCGCGCCCAAAATGGCGACCCGTTTTACATCACTCATACCGGCTCGCGCGCGGCGTCGCGCTGCCAGGCGACCAGGCCTATGCCGGCCAGCACCACGAACAGGGCGTACAGAACGGCGGTCAGCGCCAGGCCCTTGTAGACGTACAGGCCGACGTACAAAATATCGACGATGATCCAGACGGTCCAGTTCTCCACTTTTTTACGCGAGAGCAGGACCTGGCCAACCAGACTGCCGGCGGTAAGAAAGCCGTCGATGTGGGGGACGTCGGTGTCGGTGTAACGCGCGAGGAAGACGGACAGGATGGCAAAGCCGATTGCCCAGCCGATGGCGCAGTAAACCAGGCTTTTGGGCGTGCAGCTTGTTACGGCCAGCGGCGCGCGCGCGGCGCCGCCATGCAGCCATTGGTACCAGCCCCATACCGATACAACGATGAACACGCCCTGCAGGCCCATGTCGCCGTACAGCCTTGCGTCGTAGAAGACGACGGCGTAGGTGGCCGAGGAGACGATGGCGAACAGCCAGGCCCAATGCAGCTGACGGATGTTCAGGACCACGGTCATGACCGACAGGACAAAGGAGATCAGTTCGAGGGGCGTGGTGGTAAAAAGGCCAAGCAGGTCGATGGGGGTATTCATTCGGGAAGGAGCGCAGGGATGGAGCGCTATTGTACTGAATGGTGAAAGCTGGCACTGAACTAATTGTTGCAGGTCGGACGAGCGCACGTGCCTTCCAACACGGGCCGCGGGCGGCTCTGAATGGTGAAGCTGGTACTGAACTAATTGTTACACGATGGCTTGTCGTAGGTCGGATAAGCGCAAGCGCAATCCGACACGGGCCGTCGGCGGCTCATGTCGGATTGCGCTTGCGCTTATCCGACCTACGTTGTGCAGCATCCTCGCGACGTGAAATTACTTTTTCGGATACTTGATCGTCATTTCCTTGAGCAGGTTGTCGGCGTGATCGATCTCCTTCATCACCCACAGCATGTACCGGATATCGACATGAATGGCGCGCGTGATGCCGCTGTCGAAGTACCAGTCCTTGGTGATCGACTCATAGGTCGAATCGAAGTTCAGGCCAACCAGCTCGCCGCGCTTGTTCATGACGGCGGAACCGGAATTGCCGCCCGTGGTATCGGCACTCGACAGGAAATTGACCGGCACCGTCCCCAGCGCAGCATCCTTGAACACGCCGTAGCGCTTTTGCTTGACGGCGTCGAGCAGCGGCTGCGGTGCAATGAAAGGATGCACGTTGGTGTGCTTCTCGGCGATCCCTTCCAGGGTCGAAAACGGCCCCTTGACCAGGCCGTCGCGCGGCGAGTAAGGCGACACGGTGCCGAACGTCACGCGCAGCGTCGAATTGGCATCCGGGTACACCGGTTTGCCCTGCGTCTTTTTGTAGGCGATCAGCGCCAACATGTATTGCGGCACCACGCGTTCCATGTTGCCGTCGATTTCCTTGCGCCGGTCTTCCAGCGCCATGTTCGCTTCATGCAGCTTGACGGCCAGCTTGATGAACGCGTCGTCCGACTTGACGAAGGCATCGGCATCCTTGTTCATCCACGCCAGGCGCTTGGCGGTGTCGCCCAATTCCGACTGCTTGTACAAAGCGGCAACCGCGCCCGGTGCAGGCAGCAAGGAATCCACGCCTTGCGGATGCATGTTGGAAGGCAGCTTGGCGTAGCGGGCCAGCGACGCGCCAAAGCGCGCCTCGTCAACCCGCGCATCATACGACTGCTCCAGGCGTGCCAGGCGCGCCTTGATGAACGACAGGTCGCGTTCCTGGTAGCCGCTCTCGCGCTTGGCGTCGGGTTTCTGCTTTTCCAGCGCCAGGCGGTACAGGGTGGCGGCGCTCTTGAGCAAGTCGCTTTTGGATGCCACCGCCGCGCCGAACTCTTCGTTCTGCAGCGTGATGTCGGAGGCGATCAGTGCATCGAGTTCGGCCAGCATGGTGCCCGACACGCCGCCCGTTGCGCCCTGCTTGCCGATCCAGGTACGAAACTCGGCGTCTTGCGCGTCCTTGATGGCGGCGATGTCCTTGCGCTTGAAGCCGTCAAGCAGGCCCTGGGTTTTCTTGAGCACGTTGTTGATGCTCTTAACCACGCTGGCGTAGCGTACTTCGCTGCCGCCTTTGCTGGACGCGGCGATCACTTCAAGGTCGGCCTGCATGTCGGCCACGCGCACCGGAAAACTGACGTCGCGCACAAAGCGAATTTCGGTGGGCAGCTTGTAGCGGCTGGTGCGGCCCGGGTAGCCGGCCAGCAGGATCGGGTCGCCGGCCTTCAAGCCTTCGGCCGAGACGACCAGGAAATCCTTTGATTTGAACGGCACATTGTCGGGCGACGGATCGGCCGGACGGCCATCCTTGCCGACGTAGGCGCGCAGGAAGGAGAAGTCGCCGGTCTGGCGCGGCCACTCGAAGTTGTCGACGTCGCCGCCAAATTCGCCAATCATGTCGGACGGCGCATACACCAGGCGCACATCGCGGATCATCATCTGGCGGATGCGGTAGTACTCAAGGCCGCGGTGAAAGCTCGGCACCGAGCAGCGGTAAGCCTTGTCAGTCTCGCATTCGGCGATCAAGGCCTTCACGCGCGAAGCGACTTCTTCGTAGCGCGCGCGGCCCGACATACCAGGGGTCAAGCCCTTGAGCACGCGGTCGGTGACGTTTTCCAGCTTGTCGGTCACGTACACGCGCAGGTTTGGGCCGCCCGGCAGTTCGGCCGCGCGCGTGGTGGCCAGAAAGCCTTTCGCGATCAGGTTGTTCGCGGGGGTCGAGTTGCGCTGGATGGCGTCGTAGCCGCAGTGGTGGTTGGTGACGACCAGGCCATCGCCGGAGACGAACGATGCCGAGCAACCGCCGGTGGAGACGATGGCGCTCATCGGATGCTTGGAAAGGTCAGCCAGTTTTTCAGCCGGGATGGTAATCCCGATGCGCTTCAATTCGGCTTTCAGTTGCGGCAGCTGGTGTGGCTGCCACTGGCCTTCATCGGCGTTCGCGGTAGCGAAGACGCTTAGCAAGGCGATGGGCAATGCGATGGATTTCAACAAGATATACCCCAAAAATAAATGCAAGCGGGGAGTATATCGTTGTTAGTGAGCGAGGGAAATTAATTTGAATCGGGGCGTATTGACGCCTTACAGCGTGCTGATGCTGGCGGGTGTTGCGCATGCTTTGAGAACATGAGGCTGAGCGGAAAAAGCTTTGACCGGTAACTGGAGCAACATCGGTACATCGGCAACATGATCAGCATCAGCAGCCTCAGCAGCCTCAGCAGTATGTGCAGCATGTGCAGCATGTGCAGCATGTGCAGCATGTGCAGCATGTGCAGCATGTGCAGCATGTGCAGCATGTGCAGCATGTGCAGCATGTGCAGCATGTGCAGCATGTGCAGCATGTGCAGCATGTGCAGCATGTGCAGCATGTGCAGCATGTGCAGCATGTGCAGCATGTGCAGCATGTGCAGCATGTGCAGCATGTGCAGCATGTGCAGCATGTGCAGCATGTGCAGCATGTGCAGCATGTTCGACGCCAGCTACATCGTCCTCGCGGGGACCCATGTAACAGTTGCTCAGTTGAACCGTTCCATGGGTCCCCGCGTTCGCGAGGACGATGTGGGTTTGGGGGTTCGCAAAAACATCCGGTTATCTGTTGCGGCGATGGGCGACACTTCCTTTCCAACAACCCCGCTGCATTTCAAAGTGTCCGGAACCGGACACTCCCCTGCACAGGCGGGCATTTTTCGGCCCCATACCCCCCCTCGCCCCTTGGCAGCGGCTGGCACAGCGCTTGCTATACCACCCGCATGGATATCCCAATCACCCCCGCCACCCTCCAGCGCCGCCGTCGCCTCACCATGCTGACCGGCGCCCTCGTACTGGCCGCGCTGTGCGCCAGCGCGTGGGGCGTGAACCGCATCCTGCGCCCAAGCGTCAACGCCGCGGACATCCGCGTGGCCGAGGTGCGCCTGGGCGACATCGCCAACACCATCAACGCCGCCGGCGTCGTCATCCCGATGCACGAAGAACTGGTCACCAGCCCGATCCAGAGCCGCGTGGCCAAAGTGCACGCCAAGCTCGGCCAGAGCGTGGCCGCCGGCGCCCTGCTGCTCGAACTGGACGACCACGCCATCGTCCTGGCCCGCGACAGCTTCAAGGAACAACTGGCGCAACAGGAAAACCGCATCCTGGGCCTGACGCTGGAACTGGAGCAAAGGCGCAAGCAGATCACCAGCGCCATCGAACTGCTGCAACTGGACCTGCAAAGCGCACGCGTCAAGTTCGAGCGCTACACCACCTTGCGCAAAGCGGGCGGCGTCTCCGGCGAAGACATGCTGACCGCAGAACTGAACGTCAAGCGCTTCGAAATCCAGTTGCGCCAGCAGCGCGAACTGATCGACGACACGCGGCGCGCCACCAGCAGCAGCATCGAAGGCGCGCGATTGCAAAAAAGCATCCTCCAAAAGCAGCTGGAGCAGCAACAGGAACTGCTCGAACGCACCCGCGTGCGCGCACCGTTTGCCGGCGTGCTCACGCTGCTGGTGGAGGACGAAGGCGCCAGCCTGGCTATGGGCCAGCAGGTGGCGCGCGTGTCGGAACCGAACAACTACCGGGTCGAGGCGTCGCTGTCGGACTTTCATGCGCGCAGCCTCAGCCCCGGCCAGTCGGTGCGCATCGAGCAGGGCAAGGAGACTTTAACGGGCCATGTGCAGACGGTGCTTCCTGAAATCCAGAACGGCACCGTCAAGCTGCTCGTCACGCTCGACCAGCCAAGCCACCCGCTGCTGCGTAACAAGATGCGGGTCGACGTCAACATCGTCACCGACCAGAAGCAGCAGGTGCTGGTGGCCGACAGCGGCCCGGCGATCAACGGCAAGGGCCGCCAGCAGCTATATATCGTCAAGGATGGTATCGCCCGCAAGACGGAAGTGAACATTGGCGCGGGCGACGGCAAGGCGGTCGAGATCATCGCCGGCGCCGCCCTGGGCGACAAGATTATCGTTTCCGACACCAGCGCGTTCAAGCAGCACGAGCGCATCAGAATCAACAATCAACACTAAAAACTAGCCATCAAGGAACATCGTGATCAAACTCGACAAAGTCAGCAAGACCTACCAGACCGACAAGGTCGAAACGCTCGCCATCAAGGAAATCGACCTGCATGTGAAGAAGGGCGAATTCGTCTGCATGATGGGCCCTAGTGGTTGCGGCAAGAGTACTCTGCTCAACCTGATTGGCTTACTCGACCGTCCCGGCACCGGCACCGTGCAGGTCGACGGCGTGAGCGTCACCAACTACCGCGACAAGCAGGTCGCCGCGCTGCGCAACACGACCTTCGGTTTCATTTTCCAAAGCTTTCACCTGATCAACGACTTGCGCGTGATCGACAATGTCGAACTGCCCCTGTTGTACCGCAAGCTGTCGGGCGGCGAACGGCGCCGTCTGGCGCGCGAGGCGCTGGAAAAGGTTGGCCTGGGCGCGCGCATGGATCACTACCCGAACCAGTTGTCGGGCGGACAGCAGCAGCGCGTGGCGATCGCGCGCGCCATCGTCGGCCGCCCGCAAGTGCTGCTGGCCGATGAGCCGACCGGCAACCTTGACAGCAAGATGGGCGCCGACATCATGGACATCCTGCTCAAGTTGAACAGCGAAGGCACCACCATCGTCATGGTCAGCCACAGCGAGCAGGACGCCAAGCTGGCCGGGCGCATCGTGCGCGTATTCGACGGCCAGCTGGTCAGCTAGGAGCGTACCGTGTTCAAAAACTATCTGCTGACCGCCTACAAGGTCTTCATGCGACGCAAGCTGTTTACCGCCATCAATTTGCTGTGCATCGTGCTGACGCTGGTGGTGCTGATGGTCGTTACGGCCATGCTCGAAAACGCCTTCTATCCGTCCGGTGTGGAAGGCAAGAGCAACCGATTCCTGCAAGTAATGCCCGTGCGCATGGAGTCGCTAGACAAGACGCGCACCTCGACCAGTCCGCTCGGCTACCGGATCATCGACAAATACTTGAAACCTCTGAAGTCGGTCGAGCTGGTCTCGGCGGTAACAATCACGTCGACCGTGGCGGTGTACCAGGAAGGGCGCGTCACGGAGTTGCAGATGCGCCGGGCCGACGCCAATTACTGGCGCATTCTGGACTTCACCTTGCTGGCCGGGCGCCTGACGACGGCGGACGATGACGACAAGGGGCGCTTCGTCATCGTCATCAATGAGTCGTCGGCCAGGAAGCTGTTCGGCCAGGCCGACGCGGTGGGCAAGACGATCAGCGTCAGCGGCCAAAAATTTGAGGTGGTCGGCGTGGTCAAGGATGAGCTGCACATCAATGCGTTTTCCGACCTGTGGGCGCCGATTACGACCTTTCCCTCCACGGAATACCGCGAGCAACTGTCGGGCGAATTTACCGCGCTGCTACTGGGCAAGAGCCCTGCGGACTTGCCGCTGATCCAGCAAGAGGTACAAATGGTCGCCAAGAGCGTCCAGGCGAGCGACCCGAAAGCGTGGGGGCGGGTCTATTTCTGGGCAGACAGCAAGCTTGACGCCATTGCACGCACGACCATCGGCGACCCGGACAAGGAAAATTCCGGCGCCGGTATTTTACTGGGGACAGTGGCGGGCGTCATGCTCGTGTTCATGATGCTGCCGGCGCTCAACCTGGTGAACTTGAATACGGGGCGCATCCTGGAACGCAGTTCCGAGATCGGTGTACGAAAAGCCTTCGGCGCCACCAGCGCCCAGTTGGTGTTCCAGCTGATTATCGAAAACGTGCTCTTGTGCCTGGCAGGCGGCATCATTGGCCTGTTGTGCGCAAAAGGCGTGCTGGTGTGGCTGGAACACTCGGGCTTGATTCCGTCCATGAAAATTGACATGAATTTCGCCGTGCTGTGCTACGGCCTGCTGCTGACCCTCGTGTTCGGCCTGCTCTCCGGTGTCTTGCCGGCTTGGAAAATGTCGCGCCTCGATCCTGTTCACGCCCTCAAGGGAGCCATTTGATGTTTCGCCACTTACTCAAGCTGATCTGGAAGCGCAAGTCCAGGAACCTGTCGCTGAGCCTGGAAATCCTGCTCGCCTTCGTCGTCGTGTTCGGCATTGCCGCCGCCGGGTTGCGCAATTATCAGCTGTACCAATTGCCAACCGGTTTCGTGAGCACCGACGTCTGGGCGGTGGATATCATCGGTGCCGGCGAAGTCCTTAACGGCCCCTCGCTGGGCACCTACGACCAGTTCAAGCGGGGCCTGCTGGCCGTGCCTGGGGTGCAGCAGGTGGCCTTTTCCAGTTCCGCACCCTATGCGCATGCCAATTTCCGCACCGGTTTTACGCTGGAAAACGGACGTCATGTCCGAACCGAAATTGCCTTTGTCAGCGATGATTTCTTCAAGGTGTTGGGCATCAAGGCTGTCCAAGGCCGCACCTTCGAGCAGAGCGACGCCGGCGCGGCGGCCGTACCGGTCGTCATCAACCGCCGCGTTGCGCTGGAGATGTTCGGCAGCACCGACGTGCTGGGCAAGCAATTCAATTCCGAAGAGCGCGGCAAAACCGTTTCCACGACGAAGCGCGTGGTGGGCGTGATCGACGATTACCGCAAGAAGGGCGAATTTGACGCGCCAGGCAACGTTGTCATCGCCCTTCACTCAGCGGCGAACAATGACGGCCCGCGCACGATCCTGCTCAAGATGGCGCCGGGCACGCCGCGCGCGTTCGAGGAAACGCTGAACCGCGAACTGAAACTGCTCAACAACGCATGGTCGTACCGTATTGTGCCGGTGGAAGCGCTGCGCGCCGCGTCGATCCGCGACATGGCAACCCCGCTGATCATCCTGTCCGTCATTGCCGCCTTTCTGCTGCTGATGGTCGCCTTTGGCCTATTCGGCGTGCTGTGGCAAAACACCACCCGCCGCATCCCCGAGATCGGCCTGCGGCGCGCGATCGGCGCCAACGCGGGGGACATTTACCGGCAAATCATCGCCGAGCAGTTCCTGCTCAGTTCCGGCGCCATGCTGATCGCCTTGTTGCTGCTGGTGCAGTTGCCGATCACCGGCGCACTGGGCGAAATGCTGAACTGGAACGTCTTCCTGGCGGCGACGGCAGTATCGATGGCAGTGATCTATCTGCTATCCTTGCTTTGCTCGGTGTATCCGGGCTGGCGCGCCAGCCGCATGAGCCCGACCGAAGCGCTGCATTACGAATAGCACGAACAGAAAAGAGACAATGGATTCACGTACCCAACGCATTTTGATTGTCGATGACGACGCCGCCGTCCAGGTGTCGCTTGCCCTGCTGCTCAAGCAGTCCGGGTTCGAGACGGCGTGCTGTGACAATCCGCGCCAGGCGCTCGAAGCGCTGGCCAAATCGCCGTATGACCTGGTGGTGCAAGATATGAATTTTTCGCTGCAAACGAGCGGCGAGGAAGGCATGGCGCTGCTGGCGCAGATCAAGGAAAAGTATCCGGCGCTGGCGGTGTTGCTGATGACGGCGTGGGGCTCGATCACGCTGGCAGTGCGCGGCGTCAAGGCAGGCGCGGCCGACTTTTTCACCAAGCCGTGGAACAACGCGCAACTGATCGAACTGATCGAGAGCACGCTGGAACTGTCGGCCAGCCTGTCGCCGCAACGGCTCAACCGCAAGGCGCTCGACCAGCAATTCGATTTTTCCGCGATCGTGGGCGAGCACCCTAAACTGCTGCGCGTGCTGGGCACGATCGGCCAGGTGGCGCGCACCAAGGCGCCTGTGCTCATCCTCGGCGAAAGCGGTACCGGTAAGGAATTGATTGCCGACGCCATTCACCGCAACAGCCCGCGCGCTACCCGTTCGCCCGTCAAGATCAATATGGGGGCGATCACGCCGTCGCTATTCGAGAGCGAAATGTTCGGCCATGTGCGCGGCGCCTTTACCGACGCCAAGGCCGACCGCAAGGGCCACGTGGCCTGCGCCCACGAAAGCACCCTCTTCCTTGACGAAATTGGCGAACTCAATCGCAGCGACCAGGTCAAACTATTACGTGTCCTGCAGGACCAGAGCTACCAGCCCGTGGGCGCCAGCCGCCCCGAGCAGGCCGACATCCGCGTGGTATCGGCCACCAACCAGGAGCTGGCCGAGCTGGTTGCGTCGGGCGACTTTCGCGAGGACTTGTTTTACCGGCTGAACCTGATCACCATCCGGCTGCCACCCTTGCGTGAACGGCGCAGCGACATTGCGCTGCTGGCTGAACATATCATCACGGGGGTGTCGCACCACTATGGCATTGATCCGGTAACGATTACGCCGCAGGCGCTGGAATGGCTCAGCGCCCAGCCGTGGCCGGGCAATATTCGCCAGCTCAAGCAGACGCTGGAACGCACCGTGCTGCTGGTCGGTAAAAGCCAGCTGACGCAGGCTGACTTTATCGCCGCCGAGCAGCGCGACGATGGCGGCGCGCACAAGCTGGGCGTCGATGGCATGACGCTCGAACAGGTCGAGCGCCACATGATCGGGCAGGCGATGGAACAGCATCGCGGCAACATCTCGCGCGTGGCGCAGGCGCTCGGTTTGTCGCGCACGGCGCTGTATCGCAGGCTTGAACGGCACGGCATCGGGGCCGGGGCCGACGAATGAAGCTGCGCTCGCAGTTTGGCACCTACCTGCTTGCCGTTCACCTGGGGCTGTTCGCCCTGACGGTGTTTCTGTTCCGCCAGAACATCGCGCTATTTCTGGCGATCGAAGTGCTGCTGCTTGCCAGCCTGGCATGCGGCTTTCGGCTGGTGCGGCGCGCCCTGCGCCCGCTCGAATATACGGCGCGCTTTCGCGACCTGCTGCAAGACCAGGATTACGCCGCCCGCATGACCGACAGCACCTTGCCCGAGCTGGACGAACTGGTCAGCCTGTTCAATACCATGCTCGCCACGCTCTACCGCGAAAGACTGGAATTGGGCGAACAGCGCGGCTTTCTCGACAGCCTGCTGGAAGCGACGCCAAGTGCCGTCATCGTGTTCGATTTCGAAGGCAATATCAGCCTGATGAACGCCAGCGCCAAGGCACTGCTTGCGCTCGACGACCCCAAGGGTAAACCGCTGAGCTACTGGGGCGAGAGCGGCCTGCCAAGCCAGCTCGACGCCTTGCCGTTGGGTGAAAGCCAGTTGCTGACCGACCGGGAAGGCCGGCGCTTTCGCGGCCAGCGCGGCCAGTTTTTTGATCGCGGTTTTGCACGCGGCTTCGTGCTGGTGGAGGAAATGACGGATGTGCTGGAAAGTTCCGAACGCGCCACCTACGACAAACTGATCCGCGTGCTCGCTCATGAAGTCAACAATACCGTGGCCGCGACCGGCTCGGTGATGGATTCGCTGCTGTACTACAAGACCCAGCTGGCAGAGCACGACAGCGAAGATTTTGGCACTGCCGTGGATGCCGTCAAGCGGCGCAATGTCAGTCTGGGCGAATTCATCGAGCGTTTTACGCGCGTCGTAAAAATGCCCGAGCCCGAGCTGCGGCCGGCGTCGGTGGCGGCGATGATGGACGACATCTTGTACCTCAACCGTGAACAGTGCAAGCGCAGCGGCATTGCGATTGGCTGGGCGCGGCGCTCCGAAGCGGCGCCGGTGCGGCTGGACAGCCACCTGATGGAACAGGCGCTGCTGAACATCGTCAAGAACGCGGTCGAGGCGGTGGAAGCGAGCCAGGCCGAAACGGGGGCGGCGGGCTACATTTCGTTCGAACTCGACGATGAAGGCGATCGCCTGCGCCTGTCGATCGTTGACTCAGGCAACCGGCTGGGCGAAGTGCCGGCGCGCCAGTTGTTCACGCCCTTTGTCAGCACCAAAAAAGGCGGCCAGGGCATCGGCCTGATGTTCGTGCGCGAAGTGCTTAACCGCCACGGCTTGCCGTACAAACTGGCCGCCAACGGCGCCAACGAAACGGTGTTCGATATCTGGTTTCCCGTCGCAAAACGCGTGTTAGCGCTTAGCAAGGAATGACGGAAGGGATTCAACGGCGCTGCCGCTGGTGTGAACGTGCCGCAGTGAGGAGCGTAGGTCGGATAAGCGTCAGCGCAATCCGACCTACCGCCGCCACGCATTAATTAGGAGAGCCATTGCCATCCGTTCTATAGGTCCCCGCGTGCGCGAGGACGATGTAACTGTGCTGCATCGTTGCCACTTTTGCGGCCGCCTCCTGCGCGAAAACGACCTTGCCACGTTCCCGATGCTGCCGACCTTTCTGTCACAGTTGCGCAGGCATACCAGCGCGTATGTGCTCAACTGTAAGGAACGCCAACTGCACCGGAAAGCGGGCATTATTCTTGGTGTAAGCTACGCATTGGTCACCCATCGGAGAAAAATATGGTCAGCAAAAACACGATTTGCCTCTGGTTCAACGGCTCCGCAGCAGAAGCGGCGCGATTTTACGCAGAGACGTTTCCCGACAGTGCGGTAGGAGCCATCTTTCGCGCACCCAGCGACTACCCCGCCGGCAAAGAAGGCGACGTCTTGACAATCGAATTCACCGTGCTTGGCATCCCATGTATCGGCCTGAACGGCGGCCCGGCCTTCAAGCACAGCGAAGCGTTCTCGTTCCAGGTTGCCACGGACGACCAGGCGGAAACCGACCGCTTGTGGAACGCCATTGTCGACAACGGCGGCGAAGAAAGCGCATGCGGCTGGTGCAAGGACAAGTGGGGCCTGTCATGGCAAATTACGCCACGCGTTCTCACCACGGCGATCGCCAGTCCTGATCGCGCGGTGGCGAAGCGCGCATTTGAAGCAATGATGCAAATGCGGAAAATCGACGTCGCCAAGATTGAAGCAGCGGTACGCGGATAACTTGTTGAGCGTCCGGCTGGCCATCCCCGCTGGCCAGCCACTGTCGTACTAAAGCGCTTATTTTTTCCTGGCGCGCTTTTTCGGCGCCAGCATGGTCCCCGTGCACGACGGCGCCCCGCAGCGGCACGCGAACAGTTTTTTCACGGCAGCCGTATGCCGCTCTTCATAGATGAGCGCGTAGTTGTAATTGAGTTCCTCGCCCTTTTCAATTTCTTGCAGCGAGTAGATGAACACGCGCCCTTCCTCCTCGTACGCCTCGCAGTTGGGCTCGCATGCGTGATTGATGTAGCGCGAGTCATTCCCGCCGCTGCCGCCATCGATCACATTGCCGTCCGCAAGCGAAAAGAAAAACGTATGGTTCACCGGCCCGCCGCCATTTTCGGCGCGGATGGCTGATTCGTCAGCCGTGATGCGCTCGCCCTCATATTCCACGATGCGCTCGCCGGCGTCGATCTTGCGGCGCGAAAAGACGCCATTGCCGTGAATGTGGGAGCGCCGCACTTCATATGCGACGCCATCGGCGCCGGCCGCCTTGGTGGTATTGGAGGTTTTATTGGTCATGGTGGCGCTATTCTAACGAAGCTTGCCAGCCGCCGCCCAACGATTGAATCAAAGCGACCGTAGTCGTCTGGCGGTCGGCCTGCGACTGCACCAGCGAGCGCCGCGCCGACAAGGCCGTAGACTGCGCCTGCACCACTTCGGTGTAGCCCACCTGCCCCGCCTTATAGCGATTCAACATCTGCGCTTCGACCTGGTCGGCGGCAGATGACGCCTGCCTGCGCAGCACCTGCTGCTGCGCCAGCACGCGCGTGGCGGACAGCTGATTTTCCACGTCGCCAAAAGCGTCCAGCACGGTCTGCCGGTAGCGCGCCACCGCAACGGCATGCTGCGCCTGGGCGCCGGCCACGTTGGCGCGCGTGGCGCCCGCGTTAAAGAGCGACTGCGCCACGCTGGCGCCAAACGACCATAACAGGTTCGAGGCGCTGAACAGCTCGCCCATCTTGCTGCCGCCCGCACCGAGCGAAGCGGACAGACCGATGTTCGGATAGTAGGCCGAGCGCGCGATGCCGATCTGCGCGTTGGCCGCCGCCACGCGCCGTTCGGCACCGGCGATATCCGGACGGCGCTCGAGCAAGGTCGATGGCACCAGCACTGGAATGTCCGGCACGTTGGCCGTCCACGGCGCGCTTACCAGCGCAAAATTGGCGGGCGCCTTGCCGATCAGGATGGCGATTGCGTGTTCGGACTGGGCGCGCGAGCGGGTCAGCGCCAGCTCGTCGATACGGGCATTGGCCAGCTGCGTCTCGGCCTGCAGCACGTCCGACTTGCCGACGATGCCGGCCTCGTAACGGTTCCTGGTAATGGTCAGCACGCGCTCATAGCCGTCCAGCGTGGTGGCCAGCAGCGCCTTTTGCGCGTCGCTCTGGCGCACTGCAAAGTAATTGATGGCCAGCTCACCCTGGGCTGACAGGCGCGCCGCCGCCAGGTCCGCCGCACTGGCCGCGGCGCCCGCGCTGGCGCCGCTCACGCCGGCGCGCAGGCGTCCCCACACGTCCGGCTCCCAGCTGCCGCCGATATTGAGCCGGTAATTGCTGGCACTGTCCTGGTCCCTGCCCCCTGACCGGTCGCCCAACAAGCCCAGGTTCACGCTCGGGAACAGCGATGCGCGCTGCTGCGCCAAGGCCGCGCGCGCTGCGGCATACGACGCCACGGCTGCGGCCACGTTCTGGTTCGATACTTCCACCTGGCTGGCCAGGCTGCTCAGCACCGGGTCGTTAAACAAGGTCCACCAGGGACCGCGGTCAAGCGCGTCTGCCGGGGCGGCCGGCGACCAGCCGGCGGCCTCCTTGAAGCTGGCGGACGTGGGCGCGGCCGGCACCTGGTAGGCCGGGCCGACAGCGCAACCGGCGGTGAGCGCCGCAGCCAGGACGAGCGGGAAAATGGGACGCATAGGAGCACTCATGGTTGGTTAGTTGATGGCACGCGCTCGGCATGGTGGCCGAACTCACGCTCGGCCGGGCTGCGGCGGCGCAGCTTGTCCATCACGATGTAGACGACCGGCGTGGTCAGGAGCGTGAGCAGCTGGCTGGCCAGGAGGCCCCCGATGATGGCCACGCCAAGTGGGCGGCGCAATTCAGAGCCTTCGCCAAAGCCGATCGCCAGCGGCAAGGCGCCGAGCGCGGCGGCCAGCGTGGTCATCAAGATCGGCCGAAAGCGCAGCAGGCACGCTTCGCGCACCGCCTCGTGCGGGCTCACACCACGCGTGCGCTCCGCTTCCAGCGCAAAGTCGATGATCAAGATGGCGTTCTTCTTGACGATGCCGATCAACAGGAACACGCCAATGAGCGCGATGATCGAAAAATCCATCTTGAACAGCAGCAGCGCCAGCACCGCGCCCACCCCGGCCGAAGGCAAGGTGGACAGCACCGTGATCGGATGCACCAGGCTTTCGTACAGGATGCCCAGCACAATGTAGATGACGACGATGGCCGCCAAAATCAGCAGCGGCTGCTCCTTGTTCGATTCTTCTGCCGCGCGGGCCGTGCCTTCAAAGCTGCCACGCACATTGTTGGGCATGGCGATGTCGGCCTCGGCCTGCTTGACGGCGGCCTTGGCGTCGGCCAGATTGGCCCCTTCGCCCAGGTTGAACGAGACGGTCGTGGTCAGCTCGCCATCCTGGTGGTTGATCGAGGTGGGCGTGGCGCTTTCGGCAAAGCTGGCAATGGCCGACAGCGGCACCATCGTGGTCGCTTCGCTGCTCAGCGCCTGGCCACTGGACGGGTCGCGCGCCGCAGTGGTGTTGGCCGGCGCCCCGGCCACCGACGTGCCGCGCGAAGGCACGTAAATGTCGCTCAGCGCTTGCGGCGTTTGCGCGTAGCGCTTGGCCACGCCCATGATGATGCTGTACTGATTGAGTTCATCATAGATGGTGGCAACCTGGCGCTGGCCAAAGGCGTTGTAGAGCGCATTGTCGACGTCGCGCGGGTTGATGCCCAGCCGCGCCGCGCTCTCCTTGTCGATCTTGACGAACATCTCGACGCCGTTTTCCGCCTGGTCGGTGTCGACGTCGGCCAGCTGGGGCTGGCGCTTCATGGCGTCGGCCAGTTTGCCGGCCCACAGCTTGAGGTCTTCGCGGTTGTCGCTTTTCAGGCTGTATTGGTAGGTCGAGTTGGACTGGCGACTACCCATGCGCAAGTCCTGCACCGGGTTCAGGAACATCGACACGCCCGTCACCTGCGCCAACTGCGGGCGCAGACGGGCAATCACGGCCTGGCCGCCAACGTCGCGCTGCGACACCGGTTTCAGGTTGATGAACATGAAACCGCCGCCGGCCCGTCCCCCGCCGGTAAAGCCAACCACCGTTTCCACGGCTGGATCGGCGCGGATGATGTCGACCAGCTGCTTGAGCTTTTCCTGCATCGCCTGGAATGAAATGCTCTGGTCGGCGCGCAGGCCGCCGTTGATCTGGCCCGTATCTTGCTTTGGAAAAAATCCTTTTGGCGCTGCCGTGAACAGGTAGACATTCAAGCCGATGACGAACAGGAAAATGAGCATGACCAGCGCCTTGCTGTCCAATGCCCAATCGAGCGAGTGTTCATACATCTTGTGAATTTTGTCGAAACCGCGTTCGGCCCAGCGCGCCAGGCGCCCGTCCTTGCGTTCGACCCCGCCCGGCTTGAGCAGCCAGGCGCACATCATCGGCGTGGTGGTGAGTGAAATCACCAGCGATATCAAGACCGCGGCCGACAGCGTGACGGCAAACTCGCGGAACAGCCGGCCCACCTGGCCGCCCATGAACAGCAAGGGGATGAATACGGCTACCAGCGACAGGCTGATCGAGAGCACCGTAAAGCCAACCTCGCGCGCGCCCAGCAAAGCGGCCTGCATGCGGTCCATGCCCTGCTCGATGTGGCGGGCGGTGTTTTCGAGCACCACGATGGCGTCGTCGACCACAAACCCGGTAGCGACCGTGAGCGCCATCAGGGAAAGGTTATTCAGGCTGAAACCGAGCATGTACATCACGCCAAAGGTGCCCAGCAGCGACACCACGGTGGCCACGGCCGGGATGATGGTCGCGCGCACGCTGCGCAGGAACATGCTCACCACCAGCACCACCAGCAGGATCGAGATGATCAGGGTGATTTCAATTTCGTGCAGCGAGGAGCGGATCGAATTGGTGCTGTCGGACGCCACCTGCAGCTTGATATCTTTGGGCAGCTGCGCCTGCAGCATGGGGATGAGCGCACGCACGCCGTCTACCGTTTCAATCACGTTGGCACCCGGCTGGCGCGTGATCAGCACCACCACCGCCGGCGCGCCATTGAACAGGCCCAGGGTATTGATGTTCTCGACGCCGTCGATCACTTCGGCCACGTCGTCCAGTCGCACGGCGGCCCCATTGCGCCACGCGACAACCAGGCTGCGGTAGTCGGCCGCGCTGCGCCCTCCGCTGGCGGTGCTGGCCTGCGAGTAGATCTGCAGGCGCATGCCATTGCCTTCGATCGCCCCTTTCGGACGGTTGGCGTTGGTCGACTGGATCGCGGCGCGCACGTCCTCGGTCGAGACGCCGTAGCGGTTCAGCGCATACGGCAGCAGTTCGACGCGCACCGCCGGCAGCGAGCCGCCGCCAATTTCCACGTCGCCCACGCCCTTGACCTGTGCCAGCTTCTGCTGCACCAGGTTGGAGACCGATTCGTAGATCTGGCCAGGCGACTTGCTCTTGGAGGTCAGCGCCAGGATGATGACCGGCGCGTCCGACGGGTTGACCTTGCGGTAGGTCGGGTTGCTGCGCAGCGTGGCCGGCAGGTCGGCGCGCGCGGCGCTGATGGCCGCCTGTACTTCGCGCGCGGCCGAGTCGATCTTGCGGTTCAGGTCAAACTGCAGGCTGACGCGGGTCGAACCGTTGCCGCTGTTGGACGTCATTTCGTTCACGCCCGAGATGACGCCAAGACGCCGCTCGAGCGGCGTGGCCACGCTGGTCGCCATGGTGTCCGGGCTGGCGCCGGGCAGCGAGGCGCTTACGGTAATGGTCGGAAAATCCACCTGCGGCAGCGGCGAGACGGGCAGCACAAAGAACGCGCCGATGCCGGCCAGTGCAATGCCCAGCGTCAGAAGTACCGTGGCGATGGGGCGCCGGACGAATGGCTCGGACAGGTTCACTTTGCCGCCCCGGATGGCGTGGCTTGGACCGGATTTACCTGCGCCCGATTGCGGTCCCAGCGCCGCGCCAGGCGGTCAAAGCCGAGGTAGATGACCGGCGTCGTAAACAAGGTCAACAGCTGGCTGACAATCAGGCCGCCGAAAATCGCCAGGCCCAGGGGACGGCGCAGCTCGGCGCCCTCGCCCCAGCCGAGCATCAGCGGCACGGCAGCGAACAGCGCGGCCAGCGTCGTCATCAGGATCGGCCGAAAGCGTAGCAGCGCCGCCTGCTGGATAGCTTCGCGCGCGCCCATGCCCTGTTCGCGTTCAGCCTCGATGGCAAAGTCGATCATCATGATGGCGTTCTTTTTTACGATGCCGATTAACAGGATGATGCCGATGATGCCGATCACGCCCAAATCCTGGCCGCTGATCATCAAGGCCAGCAAGGCGCCCACGCCGGCCGACGGCAGCGTCGACAAAATCGTCAGCGGGTGGATATAGCTTTCATACAGCACGCCCAGCACAATGTACACGCACACCACCGCTGCCAGGATCAGCCACAGCTGGTTGGACAGCGAATTTTGGTACGCACCGGCCGCGCCCAAAAAGCTGAGCGTGACCGAGGCCGGTAGCCCGATCTGCTTGGCCGCAGCGCTGATCGCCTCGACCGACTGGCCCAGCGACACGCCGGGTGCGGTGTCAAAGCCGATGGTGGTGGCCGGGTATTGCGCCACGTGGGTGATCTGGAGCGGCGCATTTTGCTCGGTGACGGTGGCCACGGCGGCCAGCGGCGTGGTGTTGCCCGAGCCTGTTTTCAGCGGCAGCTGGCCGAGCGTGGCGATCGACATGTTGGCGTCGCGCTGCGCCTCGAGGATCACGCGATACTGATTTGTTTCGGTGAAAATCGTCGAGACAATGCGCTGGCCGTAGGCGCTGTACAGCGCGTCGTCAATCGACGCTGCCGTGATCGACATGCGCGAGGCCGTATCGCGGTCGATGCTGACAAACGCCGCGGCGCCCGTCGCGCCGGCGTCGGTGACGACATTGCGCAGCTGTTTTTCATCCTGCAGCCGCTTGACCAGTTTGCTCGCCCATTCGGTGACGGTGGCGTTGTCGGCCCCTTCGATCGATGCGCGGTATTGGGTGGGGCCGGTTTCGGCATCGATGGTCAAGTCCTGCGTCGGCTGCACATAGAGCGTCACGCCCGCCACCTGCGCGGCGCGGCGGCGCAGTCGCTCCATGATGGCCGCCTGGTCGCTCGTGCGGTCGTGCTTGAGATTGATCAGCATGCGTCCGGTGTGCAGCATCATGTTGTTGGCCGCGTCAACGCCGACGTTGGAGCTGAGCGACTCGACATCCGGATCGGCCAGGATTTCCCTGGCCGTCGCCTGCTGCAGCTCTGCCATGCGGTCATACGAGATCGCCTGGCGCATTTCAACGCGCGCCTGCAACTGGCCGGTGTCCTGGGTCGGGAACAAGCCCTTGGGTATCAAGATGTAGAGCAGCACGGTGAGCAGTAGCGTTGCCAGCGCCACGATCAGCGTCAGGCCCTGGCGCGCCAGCACCCAGTTCAAGGCATGGTCGTAGCGCACGATCACGCGGTCGAAAAAAGCCTGGGTCTTGAGCGCGAAGCGGCCCGGCTTTTCATCTGCGCTTGCCCGAAGCCAGCGCGCCGACATCATCGGCACCAGCGTGAGCGAGACCACGGCCGAGATCAGAATCGTGATCGCCAGCGTGATGGCAAACTCGCGAAACAGGCGCCCCACCACGTCACCCATGAACAGCAGCGGAATGAGCACAGCGATCAGCGACACCGTCAGCGAAATGATGGTAAAACCGATCTGCTGCGCGCCCTTGATGGCCGCAGCCATCGGCGTTTCGCCTTTTTCGATGTAGCGCGCGATGTTCTCGATCATGACGATGGCGTCGTCGACGACAAAGCCGGTGGCAATCGTCAGCGCCATCAGCGACAGGTTGTTCAGGCTGTAGCCGAGCATGTACATGGCGCCGCAGGTGCCGATCAGGGAAATGGGCACGGCCAGGCTGGCGATCACGGTGGCGCGCACGCTGTGGAGGAAGGCAAAAATCACCAGCACCACCAGCAGCACGGCCAGCAGCAACTCCAGTTCCACGTGTTCGACCGAGGCGCGAATGCCGGTGGTGCGGTCCGACAGCACGTCGAGCCGGACCGCCGCCGGCAGGCTGGCCGACAGCTCGGGCAGGCGCTTTTTGATGGCGTCGACGGTGGCGATGACGTTGGCGCCGGGCTGGCGCTGCACATTCAGGATGATGGCCGGCTTCAGGTTTGCCCAGGCGCCGAGCTTGACGTTTTCGGCGCTGTCGACCACCTTGGCCACGTCTTTCAGGCGCACCGGCGCGCCGTTCTTGTAGGAGACGATCAGGTTTTCATAGTCGGGCACGGTCAGCAACTGGTCGTTGGCGTTGATCGCGTAGGAGCGCGTGGGGCCGTCGAAATTACCCTTGGCGCTGTTGGCGTTGGCGCCGGATATGGCGCTGCGCAGCGTGTCCAGGCCGAGGCCGTAGGACGCCAAGGCGCCGGTATCGGCCTGGATGCGCACCGCCGGCCGCTGACCGCCGCTGAGCGTCACCAGGCCGACGCCCGAGACCTGGCTGATTTTCAGCGCCAGGCGTGTATTGACGAGGTTTTGCACTTCGGTCAACGGCAGCGTGTCCGACGTAATAGCCAGCGTGAGCACTGGCGCGTCGGCCGGGTTGACCTTGGCGTAGACCGGCGGCGCCGGCAGGTCGGCCGGCAGCAGCGAGCCGCCCGCGTTGATCGCGGCCTGCACTTCCTGTTCGGCGACGTCGAGCGTTTCTCCAAGCCCGAACTGCAGCGTCACGACCGACACGCCCGAGGCGCTGTTTGAACTCATGCGCTGCAAGCCCGCCATCTGGCCGAAGCGCCGTTCGAGCGGCGCGGTGACGGTGCGCGCCATCACTTCGGGGCTGGCGCCGGGATACAGCGTTTGCACCTGGATGGTCGGGAAATCCACCTGCGGCAGCGCCGACAGCGGCAGGAACTTGAAGCCCACCAGCCCGGCCAGCACGATGGCCAGCATCAGCAGCGATGTCGCTACCGGGCGTTGGATGAACGGGGAGGACGGATTCATTGCGCCTCCGCGCCTTCACGCTGGCGCCGCGGGCGCTCGCCTGTGGGCGCGGTTTCGCCCGTGCGCGGCGGACGCTCGCCGGTGGCGCCGTCACGCGCACGGCGGCCCTCGCCGGCTGCTGGTGCGGCTGCCGGTGCGGCGGTTGGCACGGCGCTTGGTACGGTAGCCGGTGCAGGTGCCGCTGCCGCAGTCTCGGCAGCGGCACCTTCAGGCCGCTGGCGGCGGCCCGCGCCACCGCGTTCGCCACGTTTACCGCCGGCACCGGCTGCCTGCGGCTTGTCACCCGGCAGCGTCACCTTGGCGCCATCCTTGAGGCGGTCGGCCCCTTCGGTAATCACCTGCTCGCCGGCTGACAAGCCGGTCTTGATTTCGACCTTGTCGACGGTGGCCTGGCCGCGCGTGACGGGCCGCACGGCCACCGTGCGTTCTGCGGCGTTGAGCACATACACAAAGTCGCCCGTGCTGCTGTTGCGCAGCGCCGTTACCGGCACCATGACGGCGCCCTTGATGGTGCGCAGTTCCAGGCGCAGGTTGACGAACTGGCTCGGGAACAGCGATTGGTCGGCATTGGCAAAGCGCGCCTTGGCGCGCACGGTCCCGGTTTGCACATCGACCTGGTTGTCGAGGGCGGCGAACTTGCCCGTTGCAAGCGGCACCGTGCGGGTGCGGTCAAAAGCGGTCGCCGGCAAAGGGCTGTCGGCGCGCACGCTGGCCTGCAGGTCGGGCACGCGGTCTTGCGGCACGGCAAATTCAACGTCGATCGGCGAGAGCTGGGTTATGACGGCGATGCCGGCCGCGTCGCCGCTGCCGACCAGGTTGCCCATGTCGATCACGCGCAAGCCCACGCGGCCACTGATCGGCGCCTTCACTTGGGTATAGCTCAGGTTCAGCTTGGCGATGCCCTCGGCGGCGCGGTCGGTCATGGAGGTGCCTTCGAGCTGCTTGACGAGGGCAGCCTGGGTGTCGACCTCCTGGCGCGCGATGGAGTCTTGCGCCAGCAGCGTGCGAAAGCGTTCGAGCGTGACGCGCGCGCTGGCCAATTGGGCCTCGTTGCGCTGGCGCGTCCCGGAAGCTTGCAGCAGCGCCATCTCGAACGAGCGCGGGTCGATGGTGGCGAGCACCTGGCCGGACTTGACCAGTTGCCCTTCGCTGAAGTTGATTTTCTGGAGGATGCCGGACACCTGCGGGCGCACCGTGGCCGTGGCCGCTGCGGTAACGGTGCCCAGCGCGTCGACGCTGACGGGAATGTCGGCCAGTTCGGCAGTGGCCACGCCGACGGTGGTGGCCAGCCCTCCACGCCCGCCTCGTCCGCCGCCGCCGCCGCCGCCACCGGCGGCCCCGCGCGCACCGGCTGCGCCCTGCGCCGCGCCGCCTTCAGGCGCTTGGTGCGTCAAGTACCACGCCAGCCCACCCAGAGCGGCCATTGCCAGCACGGCGATAACGGTGCCAATGAGCTTGGCGCGCCGGGTACGCGCGGGTTTTGTCGTGAGGGCATCCATGTTTTTCCTTGTCTTGATAGCAACGATTGTTGTAAAGACTGTAGCATGTGGAGCGGTAAAAATATGTTTCGGACCGTACATTAAAGTTGGAACTTTTAAGCAAGCAGCCTTGTCGGGCTTGGCTGGTCAAGGCGCTGTCATAGTGCAACGCAATAAAAAACGGGCGCATGATCATCATGCGCCCGTCAAAATGGCCGTCTATTCAGCTACATAGCGTTACAAACTCGCTACAAAACTCCCGTTATGGTCGCCTTATGGCAGGGTGCACATGCAGTGGGTGATTGTCTGGAACGGGTTATGGCTGCCGCTCATGTCGGTCAGCCACGCCATGTCCTTGCCCACTTGCGCAACCGAACTTTGCGGCAAGCCGGCCGGCAGCAAGCCCAGTTTCACCTGGACCGTGAAGGCAGTTGACGCGCTGGCGCCGAACATTTCTAGGAAATGCTCGAAGGCCGAACCATCGCGCTCGATGTAAGCAACCCGAAAGCCCGGGGCCAGCTTGGCCAGCTTGGCGGCCGACTTGAGCGCGTCGCCGTAGCTGCCGATGGTGTCGACCAGGCCACGTTCCTGCGCCTGCAGGCCGGTCCATACCCGGCCCTGGCCCACTTCATTGATCTTGGCCGGCGTGGTCTTGCGCGCTACAGCCGCCTTGGTGGTGAAGTCCGTATAAATACGTTCCACATTGCTTTGCAACAGCTGGGCCACGCGCGGGTCGAGCGGGCGCAGGGGGTTGTAGGCATCCGCCAGCCAGGTCGTGGTGTGGCCCGCCGTGTGCACGCCCAGCTTGTCGGCCACCTTGTCGGCGGTCGGAATCAGCGCAAACACGCCGATCGAACCGGTGATGGTGGAGCGGTCGGCGATGACTTCATCGGCCGCCATCGCGATCCAGTAACCGCCGGACGCGGCAACGTTGCCCATCGACACCACGACCGGTTTGCCCGCCGCGCGCGTGAGTTCAAGTTCGCGCCGGATCAGTTCGGAGCCGTACGGGCTGCCGCCGGGCGAATCGACGCGCAGGACGATGGCCTTGATGGCGTCGTCTTCGCGCGCCTTGCGGATCATGTTGGCCGTGGACAGGCCGCCGATGGCGCCCGGGCTGGCGGTGCCGTCGGTAATTTCGCCTTCGGCCACGACCACGCCGACGCCGTCGCCAAACAGCTTGGGCGTCTGGCGCACCAGGTAGTCATGGAAGCTGACCTGGCGGAACGTCTTGTTGTCTTCATCTTTGGCGCCGCGCTTGATCATCATGGCGCGGATTTCGTCGCGCGTTTTCAGGCCGTCGACCAGTTTGTTGGACATGGCCAGCTTGCCGATATCGCCTTTCGCCTCTTCAAGCAGCTTGGGCAGATTGTCGATCAGCGTCATGACTGTGCCGGCGGGCAGCTTGCGGTTCTTTTCAATGTCGGCGGTGTAACCTGCCCACAGCGCGTCGTACAGGTAGGCTTCAGCCTCGGCTGCGGCGGGCGACGGGCCGTTGCCGATGAACGGCTCGGCGGCGCTCTTGTAGGTGCCCACTTTGAGCAGGTTGACCGTCACGCCCAGTTTGTCGAGCGCATCGCGATAGTAATTGCGGTGGCCGCCGAAACCGCGAATGAGCAAGGTGCCCATCGGGTGCATGTAGACCTCGCTGGCGTGCGAAGCGAGCAGGTAGCGCTTCTGGTCATAGCTGCCGCCCCAGGCGATGACGGGCTTGCCGGCCGCGCGCACCCGGTCGAGCGCGGAGCCGACTTCGTGCAGCGTGGCCAGGCCGGCGCCGTTGAGGTCGTCAAGCATGAGGACGACGCTGCCGATGTTTTTGTCCTTGGCGGCTGCATCGAGCACGGTGAGCACGTCGCGCAACTGCACCGAGCGCTCCTGTTCGCCGCTGATATTGGACACCAGCGCATCGCGCACGGTTCCGCTGTGCTGCTCGACCAGGTCGCCCTTGAGTTCCAGGACAAGCGACGTCTTGGCGGTGATCGGCTTGGCGCCGCCGCTGAACATGGCCGCGACGATGATAATCAGGATCAGCAGGAACAGCAGATTCAGGACAGCGCGGCGCGTGGCGTCGAGCGTTCTCCACACCGCGCCGAAGCCGCGGCGCAAGGGGGAAATGGGTTTGGATGACATTAAAGCTCCGGCAGGTAAAAGTTATGGTTATGGTGGGAAAAACGCGTACTGTAAGCGAAAGCGAGGTGATTATGGTCTAAATGATCATTGTATGGGGTGCGACGCGACGAGCAAGGGTTATATGCCGCTGAAACGCATCAATTCAAGAACGAACGCCTAAGCCAGGTTCAATTCGACGATGCGCGCGTGCATGGTGCCGTCGTTGACGTCGATGAGGGCCACCGAAACGGGCAGCTTGAAGCGGCGCGGCCCTGCGCTGCCGGGATTGAGGTAGAGCACCGGGCCGCGCTGCTGGGCCAGCGGGCGGTGCGAGTGGCCGTAAATGACGACTTGCACCCCTTCGCGCACGGGATCGATGTCGAGGGTGGCGATGTCGTGTACCGCGTAAAGCAACACCGATCCGACCTGCAGGCGCGCGCTGGCAGGCACGGCGCGCGCCCACGCCCCCGTGTCGTTGTTGCCGCGCACCACCGTCAGCGGCGCGATGGCGGCCAGCTCGGCCAGGATAGCGGCGTTGCCGATGTCGCCGCCGTGGACGATGTAGTCGCTCCCGGCGAGCGCCGCCATTGCTTCGGGCCGCAGCAGGCCGTGGGTGTCGGAGATGACGCCGATGCGGACCATGCGATCAGGTCTCCTGGCCCTGCATGCGGCGAAACGGCCCGATGCAAGCCTCAAGCGACTCGGACGCGCACATCAGGAACAGCGCGCCGGACGGATGAAAGTGAACGAAATGGGTCGCCTTGGCGCCTGCCTTGGTGATCTGGCCGACGCAATCTTTTTTGCCGTTGTCCTTGACCAGGCGGTCTTCGAGCTTGTAGAAGCCCTTGGCGCTGGGCTGGGGCAGGATGTTAAATTCGCTCTGGGCGATTTCTTCGGCGCTGGTGACGAGCGTAGTGCCGTCGCCGCGGAAGCGATAGACTTCGGAGCAGCTGCCGTCAGGGAGCGTGAGTTTCCAGATGCCGAGAATGGGATGGTCGGCCGCAGGCGGCGCCGCGATGGCGGGCTGAGCGAGAATGACCAGGGAAAGCATGACTCCAATGAGCGAACGCATGGCGGACTCCTTGATGCCTGATGGGTGTGCAGGTTAGACAGGGATGCTGCTTGTCAGTTTGCCCGTTTTTTGGAGATTGTGCATGGCGCAAGTGCGGATGGCAACAAGCGAAGTGCACGCATACGAGCACGTCAGTCCAGGTCTTTCGCGCTAAGGAGCGCAGCAGAGTCACGTCGTCCTCGCGCACGCGGCTGTCGCAAATGGGGCTGCAGCGCCGCAAAGTTACATCGTCCTCGCGCACGCGGGGACCCATGGAACGGTTCAACTGAGCAACTGTTCTATGGGTCCCCGCGTACGCGAGGACGATGTGGTGGTGCTCATAGCGCCACTTACCCCGCAAGAGTGGTGCTCACAGCGCCAGTTACTTCGCAAGTGCGGCGCTCACAGCGCCACTTACCCCGCAAGAGTGGTGCTCACACCACAAGTATCCCGCAAGAGTGGTGCACACAGCACCATTTACTTCGCAAGTGTGACGCTCACACCACCACTCGCCTCACAAGCGGAAAGCTTACTCCGCTTCCGCCTTCGGCTTGGCCGGCTTGCGCGGACGCGCCGCCGGCTTGCGGGCAGCCTTCTTCGGGGCCTCGGCTTCGACAGCAGCCTCGGCCGCCTCAGGCGCGTCTTCCACCCGCGCCTCGGCCACCGGCTCTTCGGCCACTGGCTCTTCCGCCATCAGCGCAGCGTCAACCTTGCTCACTGCACTCTTGCGCGCACCACGCGTGCTGCGGCGCTTTTCCTGCACGGGCTCTGGCACCAGCTCCGGGGCTGGCTCCGGCGCCACCTGAATTACTTCAGCGACGCTCTCGTGCTCGTCCTCATCGTCGCCTTGCGCCAAATGCATCTGGCGTTCCAGCTCGGCCTGATTAGGCACCGGCTCGTAGACATCGGCCCCCTTGCGACCATTGCGCCCGCCCCGGCCCGCACCACGGCGCGCGTCGCCCTTGCCCTGCGGCTTGGGCATCGGCGGCTGCAATTCGATCGGGTCGATCGCTTCGCTGTCCTGCGCCGGCGGCGCCTGGTCGTTGACCACTGCCTCGCTGCGGTAACCACGCCCACCACGGCGGCGCGCATCGGATTGGGGCGCCTGTTGCTGGCGCTCGCGCGGCGCTCTTGGCTCCCGCGGCGCGCGCCCTTCGCGCGGTGGGCGCGCTTCGCGTGGCTCCTGCACTTCACGCGCAGGACGCGCTTCGCGTGGCTCCTGCACCTCGACCAGCGCGCTGTCCTGCTCGCCCGCCTGCTCCGTCGCCGGCTCGCCGGCGGCCGCGTTCAGGGCCGGCGGATTGCTGCTGCGGTACACATAGGCGCCCGATTTCTCGTCACGGCCAAATTCAAGCATGCCGCGGTTCTGCGCTTCTTCGAGCAGGTTGCCGAAGGTGCGAAAGCCGTAGTAAGTCTCGTTGAAATCGGGACGGCGGCGCTTCAAGGTATCCTTGAGCAGCGAGGCCCAGATCTTGCCGCTGTCGCCGCGTTCGGATACCAGCGCGTCGAACATCTCGACCACCAGCTCGATCGCCTTGGCCTTGCGCTCTTCCAGTTCTTCCTTGCGGCGGATGGCTTCATCGGACGTGCCGGCAACAGCGGGACGGCGCGCTTCAGGCTTCTTGCGCTCGTCGCGCTTGGCGGCGGCGCGTTTCACTTCGCGTACCAGGTCGTCGTAGAAAATGAATTCGTCGCAGTTGGCCACCAGCAGATCCGAGGTCGACTGCTTGACGCCCACGCCGATCACCTGCTTGGCGTTCTCGCGCAGCTTGGACACCAAGGGCGAAAAGTCGGAGTCGCCACTGATGATAACGAAGGTGTTGACGTGCGATTTTGTGTAGCAAAGGTCGAGCGCATCGACCACCAGGCGGATGTCGGCCGAGTTCTTTCCCGACTGGCGCACATGGGGAATCTCGATCAGCTCGAAGTTCGCTTCATGCATGGTGGCCTTGAAGCCCTTGTAGCGCTCCCAATCGCAATACGCCTTCTTGACCACGATGCTGCCCTTGAGCAGGAGACGTTCGAGTACCGGCTTGATGTCGAATTTTTCGTAGTTCGCGTCGCGCACGCCGAGCGCGACGTTCTCGAAGTCGCAAAAGACGGCCATGCTGATGTTGTCGTTCGATGATGCCATATTGTGTGTTCTCTGATGATGGTTGGTCTGACTAAGGACAGATTATACGCAACAACCAAAAAAGGGCGGTTTGGGCTTGACCTGGCGCCTGCCACATGTCATTGGGCGATCCTTGCCAATCACTGCTTCGGGAGAAGAAACGATACTGATCGCGTCCCTACCGCCGTTTTCCCTCGCCTTTGCCCAGCGTGCGCCGGTTTTGCCATCAGCTACACATACCACATCGTCCTCGCGATCGCGGGGACCCAAAGAACGGTGGATCTGAGCAACTGCTCCATGGGTCCCCGCGTTCGCGAGGACGATGTTGTTTTAGTTTTTCGATTGCCGAACTTCGCGATTTCTGGGTCAGTCACCGCTTGTAAAAATGGATGACGACTGCCGCCTATGGCGCCACGCGGGTGTCCCCCTTGGCGCGCTCGATGTAGCGCTCGACATCTTCCTGCAGCAACAGTCCTTGGTCGCGCAGCTCGCGCGCGGCCAGCGCCACCGCCTTGGCGTATGCAATCCGGCTGGCGTATCGCTGGGCGATGGCGCGGCGCGAATCGCCGACGCGCTCGCTCGCCGGGAAAGGCAGGTGCATGCCGTTCAAGCCGCACAGCTGCCCTTCGGCGTAGCCCCTGCGGCGCAGGTTCCAGCCAGTGTAGGTCGCCAGCGGCACGGCCACGTCGGGCAGGCGGATGCCGGCGATGTCGTTGCCGTCCACATCGACCATCGGCACCTGCACGTTGTAGCGCAGGCCCGGCTGCGCGCGCGCCGACTCGCCGCTGTAATCGACTACTATCAACTCATTAAGCGCGGCTGGAAAATCCACTCCGGCCAGGTCGGGAAAGCCGACAGCCTCGCGCGTAGGCTGGGTCAGCATGCTGTCGGCATGGCGCGGGTAGCGGCTGGCAGGCGGCTCCTTGCCACTGCGCGCCCAGTCGACCAGCCGGTCGAGCAGCACGCGCACCGCCGGCCCCTGGCGCGCCGGATTGCTCGGGTATTTGCATACGACAGTAAATGGCCGGTCGGCGGCCATGTGCTGGGTGGACGACATCAGGTACGCGCGCACGTCATTTGGCAATGCGATGTCCTTGCCGGCGCCGTTGTCCACCACCAGCGACGCGCGGCCCTGCCAGAATTCGACGCTGCTGTCGACATGCATCAGCTTAGGACAGGTGGCCGTGGCCTGGCAGCGCGCAAAGATGCCGTCGGTCCTGCCGCTGACCGGGTCGGTGGTGACCGCATAGCTGAAGGGGAACTGGTCGCCATAAGTGACGTGATCCAGATGCTGGGTCGAGTAGCGGCCCGGTTGGCCAAAGCGCACGTTCACAAAACTTTTGCGGCTTCCGGCGATCAGCGGCATGGCGCCGTCGAAGACTTTGCCACCGGCCGGATCCTGGTTGAAGCCCTGCCAGATCAGGTCGCGCAGCACCCGCCCGGACTGCGATACGCCAACCGCGATGGCCACGTTGGGCCGGATGTCGGACAGCGGATTGGCCTGCCCTGCCCCGTCAGGCGCGCCCGACTTGAGAAAGCTGGTCACGTCGCGCACGGCCGCCATGCCAAGGCCCATCAGACGGGGGTTGCTGGCCTGGTAGTCAAAGCGGTAGATGGCGCCGGCATCAACCCCGCCGGGGCGGGCGATCGTGACGGCCGACGCGCCCTCGAAGCGCCACGCGCTGCGCGCCACGAGCACCGGAGCCGCCGTGGCGTAGGCGCGCACCGTGAGCGCAGCTTGCGACTGGTCGAGCGAGGCGGCGGGATAGGCAAGCGCCATCGTTCCCGTGGTCTCGCCATTGTCGAACACGGCCTCGGCGAAGCTTGGCCCTGTGATCGGCATGCCGGCCCGCGTGGCGAGCGGCAGTTGCATGCCGGCCGCGCTGCCATTGGCGGCCAGCGGGACATCGCCCTGCCAGCCGATCCAGGCCAGCGTGTGCCCGCGCCGCATGGTAAAGCCATTGCCGGCGGTGGCCGGCTTTCCGGCCTCGCTGACGGCGTCGTTGGCCATGACGGGGAACAGATAGCCGCCGCGATTGGGCAGCTCGACCAGCAGTGCGCGCGACGCGTGCACTGCTTCGCGCGGACGCAGGATCACGACATCGGTCTGGTATGAAATCCAGGCGAGCGGCGTGCCGCCCTGGTCAATATCGGCGATGATCCGGTTCAACGGGTGGCGCGGATTGATGCGCATGTGGGCTACCGCAACGATGGTCTCGTATTCGCCGCCGCCTTCGAACGGGGCGCCGGCAAAGGCGGGGGTGCGGCTGACGATGTCAAAGCGGTCGACGACGCTGGCGAGCGTGTCGGACGGGCCGGTGGATGCACAGCCGGCCAGCAATAGCGCGGGAAATAGGCACAGCAGGTGGCGCGTTCGGGTCAATGAAGGCTCCTCAGGAAAGCAGCGCCAGCGTGGCCGCATCGGGCGCGCCGTTGTAGAATTTTTTTAGGCACGTGCGAAACAGCGGCTCGTCCGGCGCCGCCTGGGCGAACAGGGTCAGCGAGGAATGCAGTTTCAACTCGTCCGGATCGCCGAAGATCTGGTGGGCGCTGCGCCCTTCGGTGGCGGCGAGCAAGGCGGCGCATTCGCGCAGCCGCGCGCCAAGCACCGGATGGGCGAGCAAGGCGCGCGCTTCAGCGATCGAGGAAATCGCATAGCGCTGCGCCATCGCGCTGCGGCCAAGGCCGGCAAGCTGCGGGAAAATAAACCACATCCAGTGGGTGCGTTTGTGCGCCGCGCGCAGTTCGGCGACGACGGCGTCGTAGACCGGCGCCTGCGCCTCGGTGAAACGGGCAAGATCAAATGGTTCTTCCATGCTTTTCTCCTTGGGCACGATTATGCACTGGCGTGACGGTTGCGCTTACAAATAGCCGGTTTCCATGGGCATGCTATCCCAGCGATCGTTGTGCCCGTCCAGATAGGTCACTGGCGTCGCTGCGAGCTCCTGGTCCGTGACATCGTCCAGACAGGTGACGTTCACGCCGTAGAATCTGCCCCACCGCGGCGAGTTGCCAGTGCCGAACGACCTTACGCCGCAATGCTTGCAGAAAAAGTGCTCATCCGTTTTGGTGCCGAACTGGTAGAGCGACAGCGCCTCGGCGCCGGCAAGCAAGCGAAAGGCGTCGGGCTTCACCACCGCCGGCCAGCATCGCAATTTTTTGCAAATCGAGCAATTGCAGCGCAAAGTGCCCAGGCTCAAGTCAATGTCGGCCTCGAAGCGCACCGCCTTGCAATGGCAGCTGCCGTGATAAGTCTTGCGCATCGTTTCCCCGTTATGTCATTTTGCGTTAGAGTGTTGCCTACCATGAAGCCCGAACATCTCCAACTGCTGCTAACCCGTGAAATACCTTATGGAAAATACAAAGGCAAATTCATTGCCGACCTCCCTGGTCACTACCTCGGCTGGTTCGCGCGCGAAGGGTTTCCGCGCGGCGAACTGGGCGAGCTGCTCGCGCTGATGTACGAGCTTGACCACAATGCGCTGCGCGGCTTGCTCGACCCTTTGCGCCCCACCCGTAGGCGCTATTAAGCAACATTGGCCGAAAATTAAGTAATAATGAGCACTGCCTTATCACTGGAGCGCTCATTGAAAAAGCTGTTTTTTGCCCCGTTTTTTGCCATGTGCATGGTCGCCTTGTCCAACACTGCCTGGTCGCAGGCCGCGCCGCCCTACGTTCTTGACGATACTGCCGTGCACAGCCTGCACGCCAAGGAACTCAAGCGCGATTACCAGATCATGGTCGGCCTGCCGCCTTCGTACAACAGCTCGACCAGGCGCTATCCCGTCGTCTTTGTGACCGACGCAAATTATGCGTTCCCGCTCACGCGCAGCGTGGCAAAGCGGGTCGGCGCCAATGGACGCGGCCTGGAAGAATTCATTTTGGTGGGCCTGGGCTATGCGACCGGCGATACGAGTGAATTTAGCCGGCGGCGCGACTACACGCCGGTTAATCCTCCGGATTCCAATTATGTGTCCGACATGCCGGGCCGAACGCCGCAATTTGGCAAGGCAGAAGCTTACCGGCGCTTTATCGCTACCGACGTTTTCCCGCTGATTGCGCAGCGTTACCGATCCGATATGGCCCGCAAGGTCTTTGTGGGCCACTCGTACGGTAGTTTGCTCGGGTTGCAGGTGCTGTTCACCGAGCCGTCGATGTTCGACCAATATATTTTGGGCAGTCCGTCACTGTGGTACGGCAAGCGCGTGATGTTCGAGCGCGAAAAGGCCTTCGCGGCATCCCACAAGGAGTTAAAGGCACGGCTGTATTTTGGCGTCGGCTCGCTCGAGACGGGGCCGGAGGAAAACATGGTGGCCGATCTCAAGCAGTTTCAGGCGCTGCTCAAAGCGCGGCATTATCCGGGCTTGCAGATCGAGAGCCGCGTGTTTGCCGATGAAGACCATCTGACGCTGGCGCCCGGCTTGATTACCCGCGGCCTCAAGTGGACGCTGCCAGGGAAAAAATAGCGGCTGCGGACGGCGGCTGGCGTCACGCGCTGGCAATTTTCCGTCCCGGCGCAGTGCGCATTAAGGGCGCGCCTTACCTGCGCCGTTTGTGCGGCATCGTGATGACGCGCAGGATGGTGTCGAGCGAGACGCCGTTCGAAAGCAGGTACCAGGTCGCCACCTCGTGCCCAAGCGACTCGAGCGACACCAAGCCTACTGCCACCTTCCCCGCCAGCTCCTGGTGCTTCCTGCGGTCCGTGTAGGATATGACGATCTCGCAGCGCATGCGCTTCAAGCTGCGCTCCTCGCGCTCGAGGACGCCCCGCTGGCACTGGCGATCACCGTGCGGAAAAACGCCACCAGGTCCGGTACATGATGGTCGAAGGTGAACAGCGCACGCTGCGCCCACACGTTAGCGCGCACCGCTTCCATGGCGCTGCGCTCGCGCAGCTGGTGCGCCAGGCCGGCGACCGTGTCGTAAAAGACGCCAATGCCAAGTTCGCGCGCGAGCGTCTGGCTGGCGACGATGGCGCCTGGGTTGGCGCGCTGGATCATCGGCAGCCCCGCCGCAGCCAGCGTTGCCATGCGCGCGGGGATGTTCAGGTCGTCCCAGTTGGCGCGCCGCAGTTCGCCGTGGTTTTCGCTGACAAAGGCGTGCAGCCAGCCGGCGTCGTAACGCGAAAACTCCTGCACCCAGCGCGCCTGTTCGACGTTGGCGTGCAAATGCAGGTGCGCCGGCGCCAGCGCGCGCGCCTTGGCGATCCATTCGCGCCATTGCCCCTGGGTGAAGTCGCCGTAAAAATGCAGGTGAACGCCACGCTGCGCCAGCTCGGCCACCGTTTGCGGATGCAGGCCCATGGGCCGGCCCGGCACCACGGTGTGGATCTCGCCGCTGCAAGAAGAAAGCAATTCGCCGGCGCTTTGCTCGAACCAGTCTTTTTTGGGCAAGTCGCCGTCAAGCACAAAGCATGGCCGGGTGTGCGACAGGCCCGGCACCACGGTGTCGAACCAGTCGCGCATTTCGGCACTGGCGAACATGCGCCCGTCCGCATACCGGAACAAGTCAATGAGCTGTGGCCAGGTTCCTTTTTCCATGCAGATGAACGGGCCTTCCTTGAAGTGCCAGACAAACGGAATGCCGGCGGTGGACATGAGCACCTCATGCGCGAAAGGCACGGCCTGCCAGTTAAGCTGCGCGTAGATGAGATCGGGCTTGATGCGCGCGATCTCTTCGCGCCACTGGTCGTGCGCCAGTTCGGTCACGCGGCCAAACGGCAACGGGCCGATGCTGTTGTACCAGTACGGTTCCTGCATCCACAGACCATACAGCGTGTGACCTTGCTCTTCGAGCGCCAGCACGCGCTCGGCGTTGTAGGCCAGTTCGCCCGCCAGCAGGATCTTGAGACCGTCGGGCGCACTGGCTGTTGCAGGCCGCGCGCGCATGGCCGCGTAGTGCGCCACCTCGTCGATCGCGTTGCCAACGGTGCTGTGAAACCTGAGCGGCTCCTGCACGCGGTAGCGCAGGCGGAAAGGGTTGATGCCGCCCACCGGTTCCTGCATCACCTTGTGCCGCTGGTGCGGATGATCGACCCACTCGCAGGTGACGTGGCCGGTGTACGCAACATCACCTGCCAAGCGCAGTTTTCCCCAGAACAGCCGCTCCAGATCATCCGATTCGATCTGCGAGCGTTCCAGCCAGCGCTCGCTGCCTTGGCGGTGCATGCACTGCACCAGCTGCAGCGGATAGCCGGCGATGTGCCCTTCGGCGCTGCGGTTGTAATGGTGGCGCACCCCGGCGCAGGCAAGCGAAGCGCGCGGGTTGGCGTCCAGTGCCTGGCACAGCGCCAGCAGATGATCGCGGTAATACACGTCGTCGCTGGGCAGATAGGCAACGCGCGGCGCGCGGGCGCGCGCCAGGCCTTGGTTAAGCGCCGCGCCCAGGCCGCCGTTACGCGGCAGGCGCACGTAGCGCACGCGCGCGTCTTCCAGGTAAGGCAGCACCGCGCTGCCCGTATCGTCTTGCGAGCCGTCGTCGATGATGATCAGCTCCCAGTCGTCCAGGCTTTGCGCCAGCAGGCTGTCGAGCGCGCGCCGGATGAAACGGCTTTGTTGAAACGTCGGCATGACGACACTAGCCTGTGGCACGGCACCCTCCCCTGATTGGAACACGCAGCAAATAATGGGCTAAAAAGTGTCGATTCGATTGAGCTAAAACAGCCGGGCGAAGGCGCGTCACGGAGAAAGCAGCAGCGTCTTTCCTGCGCGCAGCATGGCGGCGAATTCGTCGGCAGTTACAGCCGGACTGAACAAGTAACCTTGCAATTGGTCGCAGCCAAGGTCGCGCAGGAAAGCCATCTGTTCGGCTGTTTCAACGCCTTCGGCAACAATCTCCTGGCGCAATTGCTGGGCCATGGTGACGATGGCGCGCGCGATGGCGCAATCGTTTTCCTCGTGCGGCAGGCCGATCACGAAGCTGCGGTCGATCTTGAGCGTGCTGATGGGAAAACGCTTCAGGTAGGCCAGGCTGGAGTAGCCGGTGCCAAAATCGTCCAGCGCCAGCGTCATGCCCATCGCCACCAGCGCGTTCATGATGGCGACGACGTCGGCGCCCTTGACCAGCAGGCTCTCGGTAATTTCCAGCATCAGCTGGCGCGGCTCGACGCCATGGCGGCCCAGCACTTCGTGCAGGCGCGCGGGCAGCTGCGCGTCGAACTGGCGCGCCGACAGGTTGACCGCGATGGGCGGGGTGGCAAGGCCGGCGTCGCCCCAGGCGCGCACCTGGCGGCACGCCTGGTCCAGCACCCAGCTGCCGATGTCGAGTATGAGCCCGGTTTCCTCGGCCAAGGGGATGAACATGGCAGGCGCGATCATGCCGCGCTGCGGATGGCGCCAGCGCAGCAGCGCTTCGGCGCCCACGATGCGTCCGCTGCGCAGGCTGACCTTGGGTTGGTAGTGCAGCGCCAGCTCACCGGCGGCAAGCGCGGCGCGCAGCTCGGTCTCCAGTCGCATGTGCTCCTTGGCGCGCTGGTCCATTTCGCGGTGGTAGAACAGGTAGCCGCAGGCGTGCAGAGCGGCGCACTTGGTCATGGCCACGTCGGCGTAGCGCACCAGCGTGGCGCTGTCGGCGGCGTCGTCGGGATAAATCGCAATGCCGATCCGCGCGCTCACCTGCAGGCTGTGGCCGGCCACGACGATCGGGTGCGCCAGGGCGCTGAGCAGCTTGTCGGCGACGATGGCGGCGTGCTCGCGTTTTTCAATCAGCGGCATGGCGACGGCAAAGCGGTCCCCTTCGATGCGCGCCAAAATGTCGTCGGGGCGGATCAGTTGCCGAAAGCGCCGTCCGATCTCGCACATCAAGTCGCTCGCAACGTCGTCGCCGAGCGTGTCGCCAATGGCGCCGATGCGGCCAATTTCAACGACCATCAGCGCGCCGTGCTGGCCGATGCGGTGCGCCTCGGCCAGCACCTGGCGCAGCAAGGTGCCAAGCAAGGCGCGGTTGGGCAGCCCGGTCACGCTGTCGTAGTTGGCCATGCGCTGCATGCGCGCCTCGGCGTCTTTGTGCACGCTGATGTCGGAAAACAGCGAAAACGTATGCGTGATCACGCCTTGCGCACTCCTCACCACGCTGATGGTGACCGACTGCGGGAACAGTTCTCCGTTCTTGCGCCTGCCGATGATTTCGCCACGCCAGGCGCCTTCGCCGGCCATCGCGGCGCGCACCTTGGCGCGAAACTCGGCGTCGTGCACGCCCGAGCGCAGCAGGTCGGGCGTCTGGCCGATGGCTTCAAGCGGCGAATAGCCGGTGATGCGCGTAAACGAACTGTTGATCGAGACGATGCGCTCACTGGCGTCGGTAATGAGCACGCCCTGGTCGCTGTCTTCGATGATGCGCGCGTGCAGGCGGGTCTTTTCGGCCGCGTTCAAGTGCTCCACCGCGTTCGACAGGTGCACCAGCCTGCCCGCCGGCTGCAGGGCGTCGTCGTGGAGCATCGACACGGCCAGCCGTACCCAGATCAGAAACCCGCTTTTGGTGCGGCGCTGCGCTTCGATCAGCCCGGCGCCGCCTTCCAAAAACAGTTCGGGTACGGTCTCGCCGCGGTCGGCGTCGCCGTACAGGAACAGCACGTGCTGGCCGATCGCTTCCTGGCGGGTGTAGCCGAACATCGCTTCGGCGCCCTTGCTCCAGCCGGTCAGGTAGCCGGCCGCGTCGAGCATGATGACCGGATCAAGGGCCTCGTCAACACGTTGCGCGTGCTGCTCCGTGTTCGCTTGCAAGAGCGCCGCTTCCAGCTGCGCCAGGGTGTGTGCCGAGGTGTGTGCCAACTCCGCGCCGTCAAGAGCGCGGGCCGCGCGCACCAGGAGCAGACAGCGCTCCAGCGCCGTTTCAGGCATCGAAGCCGGCCTGGGCGCCGTCTAGCCTGAATTTTGCATAAAAAAGGGCAAGAATGCCGTAAGTGATTGATAGAATGGGAGTTATCTAGAAACCTAAGCCATCAGCACGAACACACCTTGCCCGATATGAATTCTACTCC
>NZ_JAFCWX010000016.1:0-144279 GCF_049897805.1 Massilia sp. TWP1-3-3 | reverse complement strand
CCCCACGCTGCGCTTCCGTCAACTCAACTTTCATCGCTACACGCATGATTTCCCCTCCATATGACAAGGATACATGCATATATATAATAAGTCTTATTATTTATGACGCACTACACTAGCGCATCAGGGGAACCACATGGGCCGACTCTTCGGGAAATTCTTCTTTGCCATCCTCCTGGCCCAGTGCCTGGCCACCATCGGGATTGGCGCGACCTTCTGGCTCTGGGGCCATGCGCGCGAGGCCGGCGCCGGTCCCTACGCGGGGCCGCCCGGCGTCGATACCCGGAGCAAGGCGACGGCCGTCGGCAGGAAGGGCACCGGCTTCCGTATATTACGCTGGTGGTGGCGACCCTGGCCAGTCTGCTGTTGGCCGCTGTGCTGGCGTGGCATACGGCGCGGCCCATCCGCGCGCTGCGCGCCGCCTTCGCGGCCGCAGCGGGGGGCGACTTGAATGCGCGCTTTGGCGCGAACCAGCGCGCTCGGGGCGATGAATTGTTCGAGCTCGGGCGCGAATTTGACCGCATGAGCCTGCAATTGCGCGTGTTGATGGACAACCGGCAGCGCCTGCTGCATGACGTTTCCCACGAACTGCGCGCACCGCTCGCCAGGCTGCACGCGGCGCTCGGCCTGGCGCAGCAGCAGCCGGAAAAACAAGCGCAGTGGCTGCAACGTATCGAACGCGAAGGCGAGCGCATGGAAAAACTGGTCGGTGAGCTGCTCACCCTGTCGCGCCTGGATACCGCGACCAACCTGCCGGTGGCCAAAGAAGTGCTCGTTCTTGAACTGATCGCGGCGATCGTGACCGATGCCCTGTTTGAAACGGTCAGCAAGGGATGCAAGGTCAGCATCACCGGCTGCCCCAGCGCCAAGGTGCGGGGGGCGCCCGACTTGCTCTGCCGGGCCATCGACAACGTGGTCCGCAACGCGATCAAGCACAGCTCGCCTGGCGGCACGGTAGGAATCGATTTGCGCGTCGAAGGCGACAAGCTTGTTATAAGCGTGCTGGACGATGGTCCTGGCGTACCGGCCGTACACCTGTCGGCAATATTCCTGCCGCTTTTTCGGTCCGATCCCGGGGCAAGCGATATGGATGGCCATGGACTCGGGCTGGCGATCGCGCTGCGGGTGGTGGAGGCACATGGCGGCGCCATCAAGGCCGGCAACCGCGAATGCGGTGGTCTGTGCGTGACCGTGGCGCTGCCGGTCGCGTGAGATGGAGACCGAGGTTTGTCGGTGGCGCTTGGCAATTCATGTTAATGTAGAGCAATATTTCGTATCCGTCCTTTCCGAGATTCCCGATGTTGACCAATGCCGTTTATCCGCCCCATGCCGTGCCGCCGGGCGAAGCCTCTGTTGCGCTTGGGCGTATGGCGATGGAGTTGTCCGCGTACAAATCGGCGCTCGAAGCGAGCGCTAATGCGATGGTCATTACGCGCGCGGTCGCGCCGCACTTTATTATCGAGTACGTCAATCCCGCTTTCGAGCGCATCACCGGCTATACTGCAGCCGAGGTGGTCGGGCGCAACTGTAATTTTTTGCAGGGCGACGACCGGAACCAGGCTGGCATTGATGAGATTCGCCTTGCGCTGCGCGAACAGCGGGCCGGCAATGCCGTGTTGCGCAACTACCGCAAGGACGGCACGCTGTTCTGGAATCACTTGTTCGTCGCACCGGTGCGTAGCGCCGACGGCGTACTGTCCCACTTCGTCGCCTCCCAGTACGACATTACCGAAGCCCGGCAGCGCGAGGCGCAGTTGCTGCACCTGGCCCATCATGATGAATTGACCGGGCTTCCGAATCGCGCCTTGCTGCGCGACCGTTTGCTGCACGCAATTGCCGCAGCGCGCCGTAATGGGAGCCGGATCTGGATCGCTTTCGTTAGCCTGGACCGCTTCAAGGCGATCAACGACAGTTTTGGTCACGGCGGCGGCGACAAGTTCCTCAAGGTCATCGCGGCGCGTCTGCACGGCGACATTCGCGGCGGCGATACCGCGGCGCGCTGGGGCAGCGACGAGTTTGCGATCCTGATGCCCGAACAGAATGAGGACCAGCTTGCCAACGCCGCGCTTGAACGGATCATGGCGGTCGTGAACACGGCCATTCGGTACGAGGGGCAGGAAGTTGTCCTGACTTGCAGCATTGGTGTGGCGGGATACCCCGACGACGGCCTCGACGTTGATTCCCTGCTTGAACGTGCCGATATCGCCGCGTTTCACGCTAAAAATGAAGGGGGCAACCGCTTCCATTTCCACACGCCGGGAATGAACCAGAAAGCCCTTGCGCGCCTTCGTACCGAAGCCGATTTGCGCCTGGCTCTCCAGCGCGATGAATTCGTGCTGCATTATCAGCCCCAGCTTGACCTGGCAACTGGGCGCATCATCGGCATGGAGGCGCTGGTGCGCTGGCAGCACCCGGAACGCGGTTTGCTCGGTCCGCTCGAGTTCATCGGCCTTGCCGAGGAGACCGGCTTGATTGTCCCGATCGGCAACTGGGTGTTGCGCACGGCCTGTGTCCAGAATCGCCAGTGGCAGCATGAGGGCTTGCGCCACATACGGGTGGCCGTCAATCTGTCGGCCCGCCAGTTCGTGCTCGGCGACCTGGCCGAATTGGTTGCCGCCATCCTGTCCGAGATCGGCCTGTCACCTGGCGACCTCGAGCTTGAGCTGACCGAGAGCCTGGTCATGAACGACGTTGAGCGCGGCATTGGCGTGCTCGGCGCGCTCAAGCAACTCGGCGTGCGTATTGCCGTCGACGATTTTGGCACCGGCTACTCCAGCCTGGCCTATCTGAGGCGCCTGCCCATTGATGTCTTGAAGATCGACCGCAGTTTTGTATCCGATATCGGTTCAGGCGACGGTGACGCCATCGTTGCCGCAATCATTGCATTGGCCCATACGCTGAAATTGAAGGTTGTTGCCGAAGGGGTGGAGACGGTTGAACAGCTGGACTATTTGCGCGTCAACCAGTGTGATGAGATGCAAGGGTATTACTTTAGCAAAGCGGTGTGTGCTGATGCGTTTGCCGAACTGTTGCGTACGGATCAGCGCGCGTAGCGGGGTACTGTCTCGTCGTGACAACACCTTGTGCGCAAGTTATTGCGCGCAGCAAACACGCCTTGCGACAAGTTTTATTTCCTAATAGTATTATCTGCACTTGGCAAAGTATTGCCGCTGGCAATCCTCGCTTGCTGAACACACCGGCCTGCGCATGTCACAACAAGGGAAAAAATAATGTCAATTAATCAACTAATCTATCTCAGCCAGGCTACACGCAAAATGTCCGCTGAGGATCTGTATGCAATCCAGAAAACTGCCAAAGCAAATAACGAACCGTTGGACGTGACGGGCAGTTTGTTTTATAACGGCGGTTGGTTTTTGCAAGTGCTGGAAGGGCCGGCATTGTCGCTGGCTAAGCTCTACAAAAAAATTGAACTTGACCCCCGCCACAAGAATTCTCGGGTGATTTACAACGAGCCAGCAACTTTTCGTACTTTCCCGCGCTGGAATATGAATATGACCAATCTCGACGACAGACAAGCCGACAAATACGACGAACTGGTCGAAGTCATCGAAGCGGCGCAAACAAACCGCAAGATCGGATCGGCTTCGCCCGCGGTAACACTGCTAAAGTTGTTCAAGAGCTGAACGACTGCTGCCGTCGCACCACTGCACAAGACGGAGGGGAGTAGAGGCTCGCGTTCAGTTGTAGTGCGGCGACTGCGTTGCCTTTACGACCATATTGCTGGCGGTCGCGCTCAGCTTTTTGGTACAGGTTTCGTTGCAACGTCCCCTCGAAATTGCGTCCGGTTAACACTTGTCGTTGTGTTGACACGTGGACCGGCCCCGCTCTTCTGTCCACAGATTAAGCTTTATTTAGTCTGGGTAACTTTTGTATCCCCCTTTTTCCGTTACTATTTCGACCTCATGCCGAGCTTGCGCAGCTGCGCCGAAAAATTGACCAAGCGACGCCCTGAAGCGATAGCGGCTCCGGATTCAGTAGCGGCCCATATATGAAAGCAATCAATGTTCAGCAAGAACAAGCGCATCAAGCAAAAAGTTTCCACAGTTCGCGATGCTTTTCGCGTTGAAGCGCTCGAATCACGGGTCTTGCTGTCCGCCGATCCCATCATTGGCCTGGTGCATATAATTTTGCCAGGGGAGACCAGTCCCGATCACGTCGCAATCGACGCCTACCAGACAACCCAGGCCCCGGACGGCGGCACGCCGCCGGCCATGGGCGCGCCGCAGCAGGGCGCAGTCGACACTCACTTGCTCGATTTGGCCATGCTGGTGCAAAGCGGCGCAAGCGTTGCTGCTGTCTTGGACAGCTCCGTGCTGGCGCGGGTGCCAGGTGGTGCTTTATCGTTCGTTCCGCTCGACGCTGGCGGCACGATTGTGCTGGCGAACGGCGCCTGGACGGGGACCGGCGCAGACATGCAGCTCGACAGCGCCGCGCTTGGCCAGCGCCAGGAAGGTGTCGGTGAAATCGTCCTTGGCAGCATTGACGGTCACCATCTGATCTATATCGGCCAAGCCGGCGCCACCGACGCCGTCACGCTCAACGATACCTTGCACCTGATCAATCCGCAGCTGGGCGGTGAAATTTTCATCAATGCCGATCTGAACCTGAACAACGGTTCCTCGCTGGTGATCGACGGTTCGGGCCATACCAGCACGTTCGCGGCCAATGTCGTGAGCACCGACGACATCCTGGTCAACGATTCGGTGCGTTTTGACGGCCTTGGCATCTCCCTCACGGCAGGCAGCGACGGCACCGGCAATATTCACCTGGGCTTTAATGCGACCCATATTTTCCAGGGCAACCTGGACGGCTCGCCCGACAGCGCCATCCTGCGCGCGCCGGGCAATATCACCATCGGCGGCAATGTGGGCGGCGCCAGCCTGGGGGCGGGCGGTTTGGCTGGCTTGACCATCGAAGGGGTTGACGTAGCCGGCACCATCGATACGCCGAACGACGTCACGTTCAGCGAGTCCGTCATCATCAATGGCGACTTCATCATCAACGCCTCAGGCGTGGTCACGTTCGCCAAGTCCGTCACGCTCACCAATGGCGGCGACTTCTCCATCTTTGGCGCGACCCAGGTCATCTTCCAGGGCGGCGTGGTGCTCTCGGGCGGCGGCGACCTGTTCATTGAAGCGAACGAAGTCACCTTTTCGGGCGGCGGCGAATCAGTCGTAGGCACCGGCACGATGACCTTGCGCCCAACCACGGTCGGGCTGGCGATTGAACTCGGTTCGCCGCCAAACGGGAATACCGCCGATACGCTCAATATCGACAACAACGAGATCGCGACCTTTGCCGACGGCTTCAGCAAGATCATCATCGGCCATCAGACGGCGGGGCACGCCACGGCAGGTGCGGGCGCAGTGCGCATCGGCGCCATCGGCGCGGTCGAGCAGCCTACGCTGCGCGACAACGTCGAAGTCTACGGCGCCAGCATCGCCGTCGAGGACTTCAGTTCGCCAACGCTGAACTACACGCTGCTCGTTTCCGGCACCATCAAGCTTGATGCCGTGGGCGACATTGCGATCTACAACCAGGTCGAAGCGCGCAACGGCACGCTGCAAAACATCACCCTGTACTCAGCCTCCGGCGCCATTGCGCAGGTTGACTTCCTGGACGATGGCGTGGGCGGCGAGGCACTGCGCGGCGCCAGCCTGGACGCCCATGCGGCGCTTGGCATCAGCCTTGTGTACACGGAACTTGGCTCGGTCAGCGCCCAGAATACCGGCGCCAGCGGCGACATCGTGATTCACGAAACCGCGCTCGGCGGCGACTTGCTGCTGACGCTTGTCAACCAGTCGAATGTGGCCGGCTCCGGCGCCATCGACATCCGCACCGCCAGCGGGGCCATGACGGTGCTGGCGAGCGGCAGCGGCGTGGTCGCCAGCGGCACCGGCGACCTTACCCTTGCCGTGGCAGGCAGCGCCAAGGCGCTGCTGGTCAACGACGTCGTCACCACCACCAGCGGCAGCATCAACCTCTACGCGTCCGGTGCACTGTCGACGCTGGATGACGCAATCAACGACGGCGTGATTGCCTCCAGCGGTGGCGCCATCAGCCTCGTTTCCAGCCTGGCCAATATCAGCCTGGGTGGAAACGTCAGTTCGGCCGGCGGCCTGGTCAGCGTGCGTGCTGCCACGGCAATCGCCATGGCCGACGGCAAAAAGATCACGTCGCAAAACGCGCTCGACTCGGGCGCCGTCAACCTGCTGGCCGGCACCGGCATTGCGCTGTCGATCATTGAAGCTGATGGCGCGATGATCCTCACGGCGCGAAATGGCGCAATCGTCGACGTGCTGACCGGCGCCGGGCCCAACCTGGACGGCGACACGGCACAGGCAACGCTGGCCGCCACCACCGGCATTGGCGCCGGCGCCGGCCTGGCCCTGCAAACCCAGGTGGCCGGCCTGTCGGCCGCCAACACCGTCAGCGGCGGCCTGTTCATCCAGGAAGCCACCGCGCTGCGCCTTGGCAGCGCAGGCAGCTTTGCCATCGACCTGGGCGGGACCAGCGGCAACGCCAGCATCACCACCGCCAACGGCGCACTGACCGTGTCTGGCGCGGTGCGCAGCACTGGCGCTGTCGGCAACTTGCTGCTGCGCTCCGGCGAAACGGGCGAAGCCACATCAGCGAACGTCGAGCTGCGCGCCGATCTGACGTCCACCAACGGCAGCATCAGTATCGTCGCGGCCGACAGCATCGTCATCGATAACCTGGGCGTCGGCGGGCCGCGGCTGGAAACACTCAAGGCCGGCCAGACGCTCGACCTGTCGGCAGCGGACGCGATCAGCATGGAAGCGCAAGCGCAGCTGCAAACCAATAATGGCAATGTGCGCCTGGAGGCTGTCGCCGGCAGTGTCAGCGTGGGCGTGGTCAACGCCGGCACCAGCGGCAGCGGCGGCACCATCAGCATCAATGCCGGCGCCGCCATCACGGACGCGCAGGACGACGACCTGGCAGCACCGGCCGGCGTGAACCTGGCGGCCTACGGCTTGCGCTTGCAGGCCGGCGCCGGCATTGGCGCCGCAGGCAGCGCCATCGAGACGCAAGTGTCGGTCATGGCGGTGGCGGCAAGCGGCAACGCCTACCTGGCCGAGCGCGATGGCGTGGCCGTTGGCACTGTCGGTCCGGTTTCGGTCAACCGCGTCGATCTGTCCGGCGCGAGCGCGCCGGTGACCGACCTGGCGATCACGGGCTTGAACACCGGTGGCGGGGCGGGCACGAACATTTCGGCCACCGGCAACCTGGTCATCGACAGTAACATCAACGCCGGCAGCGGCAATGTCAGGATCGATGTCGCCGGCGCGCTCACGCTCAATGCCAGCATCGGCAACGGCAGCGGCAGCATCACCGTTCTGGCCACGAACAACATCGTACAGACCGGGCTTGGACGCTTGAGCACCAGCGGCGGCACGATCGACGTCGAATCGACTGCGGGGGCGATCGTCATGGCCAATGGCGGCCTGGCCCAGACCAACGCCGGCAATATCCGCTACAAGGCGGCAACCGGCATCACGCTCGGCGTGCTCGACGCGCGCAGCGCCGCCAATCGCAGCGACGGCCTGCTCGGCGCGCAAGCTGGCTGGGGATCGGTCAGCGTGGTTGCGGGCGGCGCCATCGCCGACCTTGCCGGCGACACTGCGACCAACATCTACGCAGGCGAGCTTCGCTTGAATGCCGTGGCAGCCATCGGCGCCGGCAGCGAGGCGCTGGAAGTTGAAGCGCTGCGCATGTCGGCAGCTGCGGCGGGCATGTACATTGGCGAGGCGAGCAACATCATCATCGACCAGACCGCCGCCGTTACCGTCAACCGCGTACTGGCCGACGGCAGCATCGCCGGTTCTTCCGTGACCGACGCCGTACAGGTCAACCTGGCCAGCAGCGCAGCACTGGTACTGCAGGCGGCGGCAGGCAGTATCGTCACCGGGATCAACGGCGCGATCAGCGCCGGCGGCAATCTGCTGCTCGCGGCCGGCGTCGACATCACGCTTGGCGGGTCCCTGGTCAACAACAGCGCCGGCACCAGTCTTGTGGCCGCTCGCGATATTGTGCAGGTGGGAGCCATCGCTTCTGCCGGCGCGGGCGCGAGCATCGAGCTGCTTGCATCGCGCAACGTGGTCCAGGCAAATGGCAGCACGCTGGCCAGCACCAATGGCAATGTGTCGGTCAGTGCGGGCGTGGACGCGACGATTGAATCGATCGCTGCGGGCAGCGGGGCCGTGCGCGTCATTGCCGGCAACGACATCATCGACGGCGACAGCGCCGGCGACACGCAAGCCGATCTCACCGCAGGCGCCTTGCAGCTTTTTGCAGGCAACGCGATCGGCAGCGGCAACAATGCGCTTGAAACCACCGTCGCGGTCCTGTCGGCACGCGCCGGCGCGGCGGGCTTGTACCTGTTTGACACCGACGGCGTCACGGTCGACACGGTCAGCATCCAGGTCAGCCGGGTGAGCGCCACGGGGGCCGCAGCGCAAAGCGTCAACGCCGCCCAGTCCAACCTCAGCGCCACCGGCAACGTGGTGCTGGTGACGAATACGGGCGATCTGCTGGTCAGCGATGAGGTCAGTTCCGTCGCGGGCAGCATCCTGCTCAAGGCGAGCCTTGGGGGCATCACCGTGAACAACGCGATCACTACCCTCGCAGGTTCGGTCTCGCTGTCGGCGGCGGGTGCAATCACCCAAAAGGCGGCAATCAGCAGCGCGGCCAGTGTCGACATCACCGCCGGCGGTGCCATCAGCATGGACGATGGTGTCATCACCAGCGCAACGGGGAACGTGCGTTACGTCGCCGGCGGCGTGCTGGCGCTGGGCGCCATCAGCGCGGCCAATGCCAGTGTGCAGGGCTCGAGCATCATCGACAGTGGCGCCGCCGACATCGACGTGACTGCGGGCAGCCTGCGCCTGGCCACCACCGGCACCGGCGCCGGCGAAGGCGCCGGCACGGGCGCTGCCCATCTGCAGAGCGCCGTCGCCACGCTTGCCGCCAATGTGGCGGGAGCCGGAGGCATCTATCTCGACGAAACAGACGGCATCATCATTGGCAGCGTTGCCGCCATGTCCGTCAGCCGTCTGGCTGTCGATGGCACCAGCAGCACGCTGACTGATGCGGCCTTGGCCGATCTGGTATCGGGCGGGAACCTGGTTCTGGCCGGCGGTGCAAGCATCACCGTCAACAGCTCGCTGGCCACCTATGCGGTCAGCGCCGTCGGCAATTTGCTGCTGAAAGCGGCAGGGGCAAATTCGGACTTGCTGATCAACGGCGCGCTGCTTAGCAGCGCTGGCAACCTGAGTCTTGCAGCCGGTCGCGATATTGCGCAGGCCGGCGCAATTGCCGCCATCGGCACTGGCAAGACGCTTGACCTGGTCGCCGCGCGCAACGTGGTCATGGCGCAGGGTAGCTTGCTGTCTTCCAACGGTGGCAACATCGTGCTGCAGGCGGGCCTGGACGCCACCATTGAGTCAATCAGCGCGGGCACGGCAAGCGTGAGCCTGCGCGCCGTCGCCGGCAGCATTCTCGACGGCGACGCCGCCGGCGACACCGAAGCCGATATCCTCGCCAATGGCTTGCAGCTGCGTGCTGGTGGCGCCATCGGCAGCGGCGGCAATCATCTTGAAACCACCGTCGGCACCTTGACGGCGCAAGCCGGCGCGCTCGGCATGTACGTTAGCGAAACGAATGCCTTGATCGTCGATACCTTGACAATCCAGGCTAATCGGGTGGGCGCCAGCGGCGCGGCGGTAGCTACCGTCAATGCTGCCCAGAGCAACCTGCAATCCGGTGGCGATATCGTCCTGGTCTCGAACGCGGGCAGCCTTGCGATCAGCGACACGGTTCTCGCCGCAGGCAATGTACTGCTGCAGTCGTCCACCGGTGGCCTGGTTGTCAACAGCGCCATCACCAGCACGGGCGGCGCAATCTCGCTCGCTTCCAGCGGCACCATCGTGCAGCATGCCGACATTGGCGTGGCGGGCAGCGGCAGCATTGACCTGGCAGCGAGCGGCAGCATTGCAATGGACAATGGCACCCGCATCAGCGGCAACGCCAATATCCGCGTGGCTGCAGGCACCGTCATGACGCTGGGTGCGGTCAGCACCACGGGCAAGGTGAGCCTCATCGCGGGCAGCATCACCGACGCAGGCAACGTGGAAACCGACGTCACGGCATCGCAGTTGCGCCTGGCCACGGCCAGCACCGGCAACACTGGCGCGGGCCTGGCCGGTTCGCACCTGCAGCTTAACGTCGGCACGCTGACGGTATCAAGCGCTGGCGTGGGCGGCGTTTATCTGGACGCGGTCAACGGCATCGTCATTGGTTCCGTGGCCGACATAGGCGTAACGCGCGTGAACGCCGACGGCAGCATCGCCAGCGTGACCGACGCCGGGTTCTCGGACCTGGTCTCGGCAGGCAACGTGGTGCTGGTCGCCAGTACCGGCAGCATCACCATTACCGACGGCGATGCGGATTACTTGGGCGTGAGCGCAGCAGGCAACCTGCTGTTGCAGGCTGCCTCCGACATCGTCGCCGGCGCCGCGCTGACCAGTGCGGGCAATGTGAGCCTGAACGCGGGGCGCGACATCGTCCAGAATGCCAACATCGTCAGCACCGGTGCGGGCAAGACCGTGGACCTGCTGGCCGTGCGCGACATTGGCATGGCCGCCGGCACGGGTCTGGCAAGCAGCAGCGGCAACATCGCTGCGCAAGCGGGCAACAACGTGACGGTCGCGATCATCTCGGCCGGCACGGCAGGTGTGCGCGTGGTGGCAGGTGCCAGTGTGATTGACGGCGCCAATGAGTCGGGCATCTTTGCGGGCAGCCTGCAACTGGTGGCCGGCAACGCCATCGGCGCTGCCGCCAACGCACTCGACACCACGGTGACGACGCTGTCCGCGCAAGCGGGCGGCGCCATCTACCTGCGCGAGACGGACGGCGTGACTGTCGATACGGTCAGCGTGCAGGTGAACCGCGTTGACGGGCGCGGCGTCGTAGCAGCCACGGTCAATGCGGCCCAGGCCAACCTGGCCGCCGGCGGCGACCTGGTGCTGGTCACCGGCGGCGCGCTGGTCGTCAGCGACAACGTCTCGGCGGCGGGCAGCATCTTGCTGCAGGCGACTGCGGGCAACATCACCGTCAATAACGCCATCAGCACGGCCTTGGGTTCGGTCACGCTGTCCGCTTCCGGCGCCATCGCCCAGAAGGCAAACATCGGCAGCGCCAACACGGTGTCGCTGTCATCCGGCGGCGCCATCAACATGGATGACGGCGTCACCACCACCGCAGTTGGCAATGTGCGTTATGCCGCCGGCGGCGCGCTGGCGCTGGGCAGCATCTCCAGCGCCCTTGACGTGAGCCTGTTGGCCGCATCGATTGTCGACAGCGGCGCCGGCGACACCGATGTCGTAGCCCGTTCGCTGCGTCTGGAAGCGACAGGCGGCGCCGGAACCACCGGCGCCCACCTGCAGGTAGCGGTAACGACGCTGGCCGCGCAGGTAGCCGGCAGCCTGTATGTGGACGGCATTGGTGCCATCGCCATTGGCAGCGTCGGCCCGGTTGCGGTCAGCCGCCTGGCGGTCGACGGCAGCACCAGCGTTGTCACCGATCTGGCGCTCTCTGGCCTGACTTCCGCCGGCGGTATTGAACTGGCTGCGGGCAGCATTGCGCAGGCAGCGCAGATCAGCACCACCGGCATCGCAGGCAGCATTGTGCTGGTCGCCACTGGCGACATCACCATGGCGCCGGCAGCAGCGAGCAGCACGGATCGCGGCGCGATCACCTACAGCGCGCTTGGCCAGATTACCCTCGGCCTGCTCGACGCGCGCAGCGCTGTTGAACGCGCAAGCGGCGCAAAGGCCGGGCAGGGCGGCTGGGGCGCTGTCAGCCTGAGCGCCGGCGGCGTGTTGGCCGATACGGCTGGAGCAGTGGCCGATGTCGGCGTTATGGCCAGTAGCCTGACGATCAATGCAACCGCAGCGGGCAGCAGCGCCAATGCGCTCGGCACCGAGATTGTCAACCTGGTCGCTCATATTGGCCAGGGCGGCTTGTACCTGGCCGACACCAGTTCGCTGGCGCTGGCTGCCGGCGGCGTCACCGTGGCAGGCGACGTTGCATTGAGCGCGGCGAACGAACTCAGTGTCGACGGCGCTGTCACAGTAGCCGGCGCCGTGGTGCTGCGGGCTGGCGCTGCCCTCGTCACCCATTCCGGCGTTACGGTGGCGGGCAATGCCAGCTTCAATGCAGCGCAGGATGTAGACTTGCATGCGACTCTCGCCGTCGGCGGCGCGCTGCTGCTGCACGCGGGCGCGACCATCGCCGTCAATGCCGGCGTGACGGTCGCAGGCTACGCGGTGTTTGGCGCGGCGCAGGATATCGACGTGCACGCCAGCGCTGCAGTCGGCGGCAATCTGCTGCTCGAGGCAGGCGGAGCGATTCTGGTGCATGCCAGCGTGCTCAGTAACGGCGGAAGCATCTCCCTGAACGCCGGTTCGTCGGTGGCCCAAAGTGCCGCCATCACCACGCTTGGACAAGGCAAGACCATCGACCTGGTCGCCCCCGGCGCTATCGGCATGACCGGTGCGGCCAGTACAAGCACCAATAACGGCAACGTTGCGTTGCACGCGCATGACATTTCGCTTGGCGCCATTGTCGCCGGGACCGGCAGCGTCAGTCTGGTGGCCGCCAACGCCATCAGCGATGGCCAGAACGGATCGGAGGCGCAATTCGTCAAGGTGCAGGCGGCAGGTTTGCGCATGGTTGCCGGTGCGGCCATCGGAAGCGTGGCCAATCCAATTGAAACAGCCGTGGACGTATTGGCCGCGTTTGCGGGCAGCGGCGACGTTGCTCTCATCGATACCAATGGCCTGGCGGTGAACGCGGCCGGCGTTTCGGTGAGCGTGAACCGCGTTAACGGCGGCGGCGGCGCAAGCGCCGTCTTCGATGGCGCGCTCGTTGGCGTCACGGCGCCGGCGGGCAGTATTGCGCTCGCGGCGAGCAGCGGCGCGATCGTCTTCGATGTGCCACTTGCCTCGCCTGCCGGACGTGACGTGAGCGTGGTGGGCGACACCTTTGTCGTGAACCAGCCGCTGGTTGGCGCGGGCGGCAAGCTCTTGATCATGCCTTCCAACCCGGCACTGGGCATCCAGATCGGCGGCGCAGCAGTTGATGCTGCCGGCCAGCTGTACCTGGACAGCGCGTCGCTGGCTAACCTGAAGGGCGGCTTTGACGACGTTGTCATCGGCGCCGGTTCGCTGGCGCCGGGGCAGGACATCGACATCGATGGCCGCACCGTTCCGGTCGTGTTCCGCGATGGCCTGGTCTTGAATGTGTCCGGTCCTGGCAGCGTGATCAGTGTCGAAGGCCAGCTGACGGCCGATTCGCTCGAAGCACGCGCTGCGGTAACGATCGTCGGCGTGGTGACGGTAACGTCCGGTAACGGCGCGCTCGAAGGCGGCGACATGCTGTTCAACGAGAACATCGATGGCGCCACCGGCAACGACCGCCTGACGCTGGCCGCGGGCGGCGACAGCATCGTCTTTGGCGGCCCGATCGGCGCCACCACGGCGCTGGCCTCGCTCACCATCAATGGCGCGGTTGACGTCAGCTTTGCCGACGCGGTGACGGTCAACGGCGACGTTGTCATTAACGCCACCGGCGTGGTGCGCTTTGACAGCCTGCTGACGCTGGAAAGCGGTTCGCTGGTGATTCGCGGCGCGAGTGAAGTGATCATCGGCGACGTCGTGCTGCATGCTGTCGACGGCCAGTTCATCGTGCAGGCCAATACCCTCACGCTCAACGGCGACGTCAACGGTGCGGCCAACGTGCTGCTGCGTCCGAGCGACATGGCGCGCGACATCGTGGTCGGCGGCGCTGCTGCCGGCGCCTTCAATATCAGCGCCGGCATGCTGGCGCACCTGTCGAGCGCCGACAGCCTGGTGATCGGCGTGCAGGGCAGCGACGGCCACGCGGCTGTGGGTGCCGGCAACGTCACGCTCGCACCAATCGACCTGGGCGCCATCACGGCCGCGCCGGTCAAGGTGTTCGGCACCAGCATCACGCTCGCGCAGGGCGCCGGCAGCCTTCAGGCATCGAGCATCGTGCTTGACGGGCGCAACGGCGTTGTGCTGCACGACAGTGTGGCTGCCAGCGCGGGCGACGTGGTGATCTACAGCGGCGCGGGCGCGATCGCGATGGATGCCGGCACGGCGGTGACGTCGAGCGCGGCGGTGGTGTTGAACGCGGCGGGCACATTGGGTGTGGCGCAAGTCAATGCCCAGCATGTGGTGCTGCGCAGCACCAGCGGCGGCATCGTCGACGTCAACGGCGACAATGCCGTCAACGTGGTCGCTGCGACCGTGTCGCTGTACGGCTACGGCGCGCCAGTAGGAACGGGCAACCCGATTGAAGTGCAGTCCCCGGCCATTTACCTGGCCGCCCGCACCGGCATCGAATTGCAGGATACGGGCCTGGACGGCCGCACCCATTTCTATGTGCTCGATGGCGCGACGATGTACGAGCAGGCGGTCGGTATCGGCCCTGTGGTGCGCAATACGGTGGATCCGACGCCACGCGCGGTGGCGACAAGCGCTGCACCAGTGCTCGCTGGCGGCGCGCTCTCGCCATTCTCCTACGGCGCAACACCGGCGGCCAACAGTCACAGTGATGTAGAGCGCTATCTTGCCGGGGCGATGTCGGTTCAAGCAAGCGGCGACCAAATGTCGTGGTCCGGTATCGACGGTATCGACGGTATCGATGCCGCCGCGCTCGGTTTGCAGGCACATGGCAGCGCGGCGGCCAGCTTGCAGCAGACATTCGACTATTGGCTGGAGGACCTGGTGGTGTAAAAAGCGCCAGCGGTCAATACACTGAGGTGTGGCTTTTTTGCACACGGCGTCGTTGACTTGCCTGGTGGCTGGTCAGCCCGCCTGAACCGGAAATACACGACCCGGGCGCTCTTCCCGTACTTACATCTGTCTGGTCCAGACCGGCATCCTTTGCGGATGCCGGCCGGCTTGCGCGCGCCTGTAGTACAGCCCATATTGTGTCGGTCGATGCCGGGGCTTAATGAAATTCTGACATCTATATTGCTAAATTTTCAGGCAAAATCGGGTTGAAGTTGTCAAAAACTTATTGCTTTTCGCAAAAATGCGCTGATACATGAGAAACTTTTTCATGGCGCCGCCACGTTCAAAAAGACACAAAAAAGCGCTCGCCAAGATGGCGAAACGAACGCCATTTCCGTCTCCGTTACAAGCACGATCGCCATAGCGGGAACGCACGTAAATACATATTTTCGCTGACGTTTTTCCTGTGGCCGTGCTCCTGACCCTCGCCCGTGTTCCAGATTAATTTATATTTAATTTGAGTAACATTTCTACCTCGTATCTCCGGTAAGATCGACCCCTTGATCTAACCTTGCGAAGCCGCGTCCGGAATTTGACCAAGCTCGCAACCAGAAGCGCCAGCCGCTCGCCAACTTGGCCAGTGGACAACATGACGAAAGCTCGACAATGCTCAACATGACCAAACGACTCAAAAAGCAAGTTTCCAAACTGCGTGACGCTTTTCGTGTTGAGGCCCTGGAGCCCAGGGTGTTGTTGTCCGCCGATCCGATCATGGGCCTGGCCCACCTGATCCTCCCCGATGAAACCCGGCACGACGGGGCCTTGCTCGACGCCTACCAGGCGGCGCAGACCGGCACCTACGGTTCGGCACCGGTCAGCTTCGCGCTGGTCGACCAGGTGCTGGCCGCCTCCACGGCCCCGCGCCTGGACCTGGCCGACCCGCACCTGTTCGACCTTGCCAAGCTGGCCCAGAACGGCGCCACGATGGCATCCGAGTTCTCGGTCGCCGCCAACGACGTGCTCAAGGGAAGCGGGACGATGAATGTGTCGATCCTGAACACCGGCACCGTGGCGCCCGGCTATTCGCCCGGCATGCAAAACGTCAGCGACTACATGCAAACGTCGACGGCCACGCTGCAAATCGAGCTGGGCGGCGCTGCGCCCGGCACCGGTTACGATCAGTTGAACGTGGCCAACCTGTCCACGCTGGACGGCAAGCTCGAAGTGAGTTTGTGGAATGGCTACAAGCCGACCGACGGCCAGGTCTTCGAATTCATGACCTTCGGCACGGCCGTGGGGCAGTTCAGCGAAGCGACCGGCCTGGTGCAGGCGGACGACAATATTTTCTTCGAGTTGGTGCAGGACGCCCACTCGCTGAAACTGATCACCCACGTGCTCGACCCGTTGACCCATTCCTTGATCGACATGGTCGGCGGCGACATGGCCGACGGCGTCGGCTACTTCCTCAGCAAAGGCTACTTCCCGAGCATTCCTCCGCTTGAATTTAGCGGTTCGCTCAACCTGAACGGCAACCTGTTCCTCGACGGCCAGATCAGCATCGACTACACCGACGAATCCGTCACCGATCCGGTCACCGGCCAGGTGATTGCCGCGCACGCCTGGTTGATCGGCTTCACCGACGCCGAAGGCTTCATCGGCGTGGGCGGCCCTGGCGCCACGCCGGGCGCGGTCGGCCTGGCCGTGCACGACGCCGACGTCAGCGTCGCGTTCGTCGAGCCTTCTGCCGGCGGCAGCTACGGCTGGGTGCTGGCGCAAGGCACCATCGGCAGCGTGGGCATTGTCGGCGTCAACGGCTTGACCATCACTGCGACCAACCTCGCATTTGACCTGTCCTTTGGCACGGGCACGCTTGCCAATGGCGGCGACAACACCACCACGCTCGACCTGTCGACCAATCCACTGTCGATCGCGGGCACCACCTTCAATGACGACGGCAGCGCCGGCGAATACCTGCTGGTATCGGGCCATGCTTCACTGGCGATGGGCCCCCTGGCGCTTGAAGCGGACCTGGGCGTTTCCGTGGTCGGCGGCGAAGTACTGATCGCCGGCGACCATGTGGTGGCCGGCTTTGCCGCCGGCGGCGTGGCAATCGGCCTAGCCGACGGCGCCTTTGGCCTGGTGCTGGCGGGAGACGGCGGCTATGCGTTTGAAGGCAGCGGCGCGCTCAGCCTGACGGGCGGCGCATTTGCCAACGTCACCGCTGACGCCGCCGCACTGCGTTTGAATAAAACCGGCAGCGACCTGACGGGGCGCACGCTCGACTTTGCGGGCGACTATTCGTACACCTTCGGCCAACTGGGCGCCAATGTGGCGCTGCAGGCCAGCGTGCTCGGCCTGCACGCCGGCATCGGCGGCGTGCTGGACGTGGCCGGCGACTTCGCCTTTGCCAAGGATAGCGGCGACGGCTCCATGGCCGTGATTGCCAAGAACGTGAGCGCCAGCATGGGCGCCGGCGGCTACGGCATTGGTGTTGCCGGCGCCACGCTGGGCATGCACATCAACGCAGCGGGCACCGTGCTGGAAGCTTCCGGTTCGCTCGCCGCCCAGCTGGGCAGCGCCATTGGCCTCACGGCCGACAGCGTGACGGTACGCTACAACAACACCGCGCTTGACGCCAGCGCCACCACCATCCACGCCGGCGGCCTGGACTACGTGTTTGGCGCCGGCCTGGTTGCGTCGCTGCAAGAAGTGGCCGTTGGCGGCGCCAGCCTGCAGGTTGGCAGCTTTGTCCAGGCCAGCGGCAACCTTGCGGTGCGCCGCATGGCAGGCGTGCAGGTCAAGCTGGCCGACGGCAGCACCGTCACGGTCGATCAACTGACCTTTGGCATGAGCGACGCCGACGTGTTCGCCGGCGCCGGGGCCGGCGCCGGTTCCGGCGACGCGCTTGGCTTGAGCATGACGGAGCTCGACCTGGCGCTGGTATTGATGAGCGAGCAGGGCACGCCTGCGCACAGCTGGACCGCGCTCAAGGCGCAAGCTGGCAGCGCCGAATTTGTCGGCCTCGAGGCCCTGAAACTGGCCGCGACCGACATCACCATCGAAATTAACAAGGCCAACTTTGTTGGCGGCCAGGTAGTCGACTTTGCCGCCACGCCGGTCACAGTCTTGACTGGTCCCGGCACCGATGTCGATCTCGATTTCGACGGCGCCAAGGGCGCGCTGACGGCAGTGTCGATCGGCCGCGCCACGCTGGCCATTTCCGACTACGTCTACATCAGCGGCAGCCTGTATCTTGAACAGAGCGCCACCACCGACGTGGACGTCGTCACGGGCTTGCCAAACAGCTACCCGGTCGGCGCGAACGCGGCGATCAAGGCCGGCCTCGACAAGGTCGACGGCCTGTCCGCCGATCACAAGCGGATCGAAGACTTGCAAGTGTCCACGCTGCTGCTGTCGGCCACCGATGTTGACGTGTTTGCGGGCCTCGGCCCTTATTTCATCGATACCAACAACAACGGTCTGTTCGACGCCAACGAGGTAGTCAACCCGGACCGCCTTGGTTTTACGCTCGACAATATCGACATCGGCCTGGTGCTGATGAATTCCACGTTGCTGGCGGACCCGAACAGCGTGATCCCGAACTTTTTTGCCATGAAAGTGATCTGGGATTCGCCCGTCAATGTCGACATGGACCTGTTCAAGTTCCAGATCGACCAGCTGACGCTGGACGTCAACCAGGGTGGCGCCTGGGCCGACGCGTCCCTGATCCACCCGTACGTGGACTTTGCCTCCAGCTTTGCCGGCGGCCTGCAAATCCCGGTCACTGCGGGCGACCCGCTGTTCATCGATTACAGCAAGGCTTTCATCGGCGTCACGCTCAACGATGCGTTGCTGAACGTCGGCGATATGTTCCAGATCAGCGGCGACTTTGCCTTTGAAAAGACCACCGGCATCGACGTTGACGTCATGACCGGCCTGCCGGCCAACTTGACCGGCGCGTATGCCAGCCTGGCCACCAGCCTGGCGCACTTCAAGACCGACGGTTATCTCTCGGCCGACAACGCCAAGTTCGACGACCTGCCGGTCGACATGATCAGCTTTGGCGCATCGAACGTGAGCATCATCGTAGGCAATGCGGGCGACCCGCTGTTTACGCTCGATGAAATCGATATCGGTTTCGTCATGATGCACGCGTCAAAAACCGTCGACGCGGCCCGCGTGATTCCGAACATGTACGCCATGAAAGCCAACTGGGCCCATCCGCTGGACGTGGACTGGGGCTTCATGCAGCTGCAGATCGACGACCTGACCATGTCGCTCAACAAGGGCAGCAACTGGCGCGGCCTGACGGTCGCGCCGTATGTCGATTTTGTCTCCAGCTTCGGCGACGGCGGCATGCAGGTTGCCACCGGTGGCGACGCGATCGTGCTTGACTACACACGCTCGATGATTGGCGTGGAAGTGGTGCACGCGCTGATCAAGATCGATGATTTTTTCCATATCGAAGGCGGCTTCGCGCTTGAAAAAGCGACCGGCGTGCAGGTCGACATCGTCACCGGATTTAGCGCAGCATCGCCGGAAGGCGCGCTCAAGCTCGCGCCGCTGGTGGCCACCGGTGAAGTCGCTGCCAACGATTTCTCGCGCATCAACAATCTGTCCATGAGTTCGTTCACGATGGGCCTGTCGGACGTCAAGCTGTTCGTTGGCGCAGGTCCGTATTTTGTCGACGGCACCGACGTGCGCTCGCCAGACGCGGTGGGCCTGGTGCTGGAAAACCTGGACCTGGGCCTGGTGGTCTATAAGGATGCGCGCAATATCGTGCCGCGCCTGTGGGCGCTGTCGGCCACGGCCGATGAACTGGCCTTCAAGGGTCTGTCCTTCCTGACCATGGAAGCCGAAGGCATCAGCGTACGCGCCAACAGCGGCGTCAATTGGGCCGGCACCAAGACCCACGCTTACGTCGACTTTACCAGCACCTACGGCGCCGGCGGCCTGTCGGTTGCCACGGGCAACGCACCAGTCATCATCGACTACGACAACGGCAAGACTGCGGTCGAAGTGGCCAAGGCGACGCTCGGCATCGACCAGTTCGTGTGGCTGCAGGGCAGCTTCGCCTTTGAACGGGGCGAGCGCCATATCGTCAATATCGACACCGGCGTTCGCCGCAGCGAGCTTGACGCGCTGCCAACGCTCGAGCGCCTCGAACTGCTGGGCGTGGACGTATCCGACGATGGCACCACGCTCACCGGCGTCGACGTATCGACCCTCAACGTCGGCATGAGCAACGTCAACCTGTTCATCGGCTATGGCATTCCGGACTTCGATTCGGCCCTGCCGTTAAGCGCGCAGGACAACGTCTATGGCCTGGCGATCAAGGATGTCGACATGGGCCTGTCGATCATGACGGCCGTAAACGCCAACCTGAAGCTACCAAGCTTTACCGCCTTGAAGGCCAGCGCCGGCGAAGTGGCGCTGGTCGGTGGCGGCGACGACTTCCAGCTCTCGGGCCACCAGGCCACGATTGAGCTGAACTGGAGCGCCGGCTGGACCGGTCTTGCCAACAAGCGCCCGGTAATCAATTTTGCGTCGAGCTTTGCCGGCGGCCTGGAAGTGAAAACCGGTGGCGACCCGGTCGTCATCGATTTCGGCCCTGGCGCCATGATGGCCGCCAGCGTCACCAACGCCGTGCTGCAGGTATCGGAATTTTTGCAAGTGACGGGCAATTTCGCGTTCCGCCGCGCGCTCGACACCACTATTTCCGTCAAGGGCGCTCTGGGCGTGACGTTTGACGACGTGCATGCGTCGAGCATTGAAATTGGCGGCAGCAATTTGCACGCCTTCGTGGGCATCAACGGCCCGTATTTTATCGACAGCGACCATAACGACGTCATCGACGCCAACGACAGCGTCAATCCGGATGCGGTTGGCCTGGTGATCGACAAGCTCGATTTCGGCATCGCCATCCTCAACACCAAATTCGACCTGGACCATCCACTGGTCCCGGCCAACACCAAGTTCACCGCCGTCAAGGCGCATGCCGACGGCGTCAGCTTCGCCGGCTTTGGCGACTTCATCAAGTTCGACATCCAGGATTTGAACGTCGGCATCAACATGTCGAACACCACCGGCTTGATCGGTGACTTCACCCGCGGCAGCACCGCGCCAGGCGCCGGCTACAACGTGGCCACCGGCGGCGGTGAAACCATGCTGCTCGACTTTAGTAACAGCGTGCTGGAAGCCTCGACCGGCAATGCCTACGCCAGCGTGGCCGGCATCCTGACGCTGCAGGGCGGCTTCTCGTTTGCCAAAAAGACCATTGAAAATGTCGGCTTCAATGCTGCCGGCGTTGAAATCATCGGCTCGGGCAACGCCTTGATCGTGTCGGGCAAAAACGTGTACGCCTTTGCCGGCATCAACGGGCCGTACCGGACCGATTCGCTCACCGACGACAACGACGTCATCGACCTGAACGACCCGACCAATGATGACGCCATCGGCTTGACGATCGAAGACCTCGACTTTGTGCTGGCCATGGTCACGCCCGAAATCGCCCCGGGCCTGTCGCTGCCAGGCGTGAATTTCTACAGCGTGACGGCCACTGCCGCTTCGGCCAAGCTGGTCGGCACCGATCCGTTCCTGGAGCTGGAAGCGGACAACCTCGCTTTCCACATCAACGCGGCTACCATCGGCGGCAATCCTGCGCCCACGGTCTATCTCGATTACACTACCATGGCCGGCGGCAAGCTGCTGGTCCCGACCGGCAGCGCCGGCGTACCGCAATTTCTCGACTTTAACAGCAACACCATCGGCATCAGCCTGGACGCCCACCTGGGCCTGTTCGACCTGTTCGATTTCGACGCCAGTTTCGACTTCAACTTCAACTTGCCGTCGATTCCCGGCATCGGCTTTTTCCCGAGCATCAGCCTGGCCGGCCTGGGCGACCTGCTGCCATCGTTCTCGCCGAACCTGGACTTCCTCAAGGGCGCGCTCGACTTCGTCAAGAACTTCGACCTGTCGATCGGCTTTGATCCGAACTTTGGCTTGAACCTGTTCGGCAGCATCGATTTTCCAGACATTTCGCTGAACCTGGGTGACTTCGTGCACCTGCGCGGCGACTTCCAGCTCAACGTCGGCGAAACCTTCACCGGCACCATGTACACCGGCCTGCCGGCGGAAATCGGCCTGGTCGAAGACTTGCTCAAGGCGTCGCTGCCGCCGGCCTACGGCTCGGTGATCGACATGCTCAAGTTTGTGGGCGATGTCTCGGCCGACTATTCGCGCATCGACAACGTGGGCTTCAAGGGTCTGTCGTTTGGCGCCTCCAACGTGTACGCCTTTGTCGGTCTGGGCAACCCGGACTATGTGGAAGACCCGGCGCATGCCGGTAAACTCATCATCAGCAATGCCGATGAACTGGTCGGCTTCTCGATGGAAGGCATCGATGTCGGCCTGTCCGTCTTCAAGGCCGACCTGCCGGACTTCTTCAAGGCCCAGAATTTCTTTTCGCTGTACGCGCACGCGGACGCCTTGACCACCTACGGCTTTGGCGACGTGCTGAAACTCTCGGCGCAGGACATCACCATTGAGGTGAACAGTGGCGGCAAGCTGTTTGGCGGCGCGATGCGCTCGACCGCGGACTTTGCGGCCAGCTTCCCGGCCAACGCCCAGGCCAATCGTCCGGCCGGCTTTGAAGTGCGTACCGGCGGCCAGCCGGTGTACCTGAACATGAACGGTGAAGACTTGATTGGCCTGGATATCGGCATGGCCGAAATCCAGGTATCGGAGTTTTTGAGCCTGCGCGGCTCGCTGGCCTTCCGCAAGGGCGAGCGCCATATCGTCGACGTTGACCTGGGCGGCCTGCAAAATCTGGCCGACGACCTTGGCGCCGTGATCGCCGGCTCCACGCCGGGCCAGCCAATGCCGTTGCAAGTGGAATTCATGACGCTGGGCGGTGCCAACCTGACCGGCTTTGCCGGCGTGGGCGGCCCGTACCGCTACGGCCCGGACGCCGATCACGATGGCCTGCTCGACAACATCAATCAAGGCGCCATTGGCCTGGTGATCGACAATGTCGACTTTGGCCTAGCCATCATGACGCCAACGCTGGCCGGCCTGATTCCCGGCGGCGAGAACCTGGTGCCCAAGTTCATTGCCGCCAAGGCGCACGTGGACAGCGCCATGCTGGTCGGGGTCGACCCGGCTCTGATGAGCGTGCGCGCCGAAGACATCACGATCAACATCAACACCGCTTACGTGCCGGGTCTGGGCCCGATTGGCAACGCGGTGCTGCAAGCGTTCGGCCCGCCGTCGGTGAATTTTGCGACCAGCTTTGCCGGCGGCGCCTACGCGCTGCCTGCGGGCGGCGACAATGTGGTGCTGCTCGACTTTGCCAGCGAAATCGTGCAGGCCAAGGTAGGCTACGCGCAGATCAACCTGGCCGGCTTCGTCCAGCTGTCCGCCTCGATGGCGTTCACCAAGCGCGGTACGGAAACGGTCACGCTGTCGAATGGCGAGACCACCACCGTCACGTCGCTGGCCGTTGGCATCAACGACGCCTATGGTTTCATCGGCACCGGCGCCTACTGGCAAGACACCGACGGCGACCATCGCATCACCGAGCGCGATACTCCCAACACTAGCGCGGTCGGCCTGGCCATCCAGGACCTGGACCTGGGCCTGGTCGTGGCCAAGGAACTGGTCATTGGCGTGTCGGGCTTGAAAGTGGGCGTCTACATTGCCGCCGACGCCGACATCGACATGATCGGCCTGGTGGGCATCAACGGCGCCACGCTGCAAGCCGAAGACCTGGAATTGAACCTGAACACGGGCTTGCGCGCGACGCTCGCGACCGGCTTTACCCGCGACGCCGCGGGCAATGTGTCGTACAACAGCGCCGGCGTGACCTTTGCCGCCACCACCATCGATTTTTCAAAGAGCACCTGGACCGATCCGAACCAGGTGGTGCACGCCGGTTACGCGATCGAGACCGGCAATCCGTTTGAGCCGGTGGTGCTGAACTACACCAACCAATTCCTGCGCGTCTCCGGCCAGGCCAAGCTCGACATGTTCAGCCTGGTCCATATGGATGGCGTGTTCGACATCACCGCCGACACCAGCGGCCTGACCATCTTTGCCGACGTCGACGCGTCGGTCGGCAGCGGCGCGGTCGCCATTAGCGCCCACGCCACGGGCTTGTTGTCGATCACCTCGGCCGGCGTTGCGCTGCGCATGCAGATGGCCACCGGCGTCGACCTGGGCGCCGCCGTGCGCCTGGACGCGAACCTGGAACTGGTGCTCAACACCACCGGCCAGGACGTCACGTACACGGTGCCGGTACAGTTCCGCGATACCGTCCACTTCGACAACAATCAATACACGATTTCGGCCACGCCGCCGGGCAAACCTGACTGGACCGGCATGTACGTGGGCCTGTTTGGCGCGGGCGAACTGTCGCTGATGGACGACGCGCTCACGCTGCAGGGCAGCTTTGGCGTCATCATTTCCGAAACCGGCATGGAGCTGTCGGCCGAAGCCACGCTCGACTTGCCAATGATCAAGCCGCTGCAAGTGACCGGTACCCTGGGCATCATTTCGGGCGGCGTGTACGGCGCCTTTGAAGTAGGCGGCGCGGGGCCAAACTCCGTTCTGATGGATGGCGGCGTGTTTGAAGTGACCGGTCACTTCCTGCTGCAGGTGAACACCACCTCCAGCGTGCAGACGGTTCGCGCCATTAACACGGCCGGCGCCGGCTTCGTCAACGCCCAGCTGGCGGCGCAGTCGCTGCACATTGCCGGCAACGCCGGCATCAGCCTGGCGGGCGGCGCGGTCAACCTGGAAGGCTCGCTCGACTTGACCATCAACAAGACCGGCCTGACGGCGCAGGCGGCGCTGTCGCTGGAACTGGGCGAACTGGGCACCATCGACGTGGCCGGCGGCATTGCCTTTATCAATGCCGACGAAGGCATGGTCTTTGCGCTGCGCCTGGCAACGAATATTGAAATCGGCACGGGCGTGATCGGCATCAAGGCTGGCGCGATCCTGGAAATTAACACCAGCGACACCACCGACTACGTGGGCGTCAAGGCCGGCACCACCTTCAACCTGGAGCTGGACGGCAAGCTGCACGTGCTCGCCTTTGACATCGACTTCCACGGCGGCATGAGCGTCACCAATGACGTATTCCGTCTTGAACTCGATGCCAGTCTCGACTTCTTCGGCTTCCTGACGGTCGACGTGGGCGGCTACATTGAGTCCGACGGCGACTTTGAAATCACGGGCGCGGCCAAGATTTTTGTCGACATGGGCCCGCTCGAGCTGACCGCCGGCATGTCCTTGACGATCAGTAACACCCTGATTGCGGCCAGCGTGTACGGCTCGCTGGACCTTTCCATCGACATGGGGCTGTTCAGCATCCATGAAACCCTGGCTGGCTTCTCCGGCCTGATCGAACTGACGCCGGCCAGCGCGCACCTGGCCGCCTCGGTGACCATCGTCGGCATCAGCGTCTCGGCCGATTACTTCTGGAGCTGGGGCGATGCTCCGCGCATTGCCACCCAGGTTGGCAACGAGCTGTACCTGAGCATGGGCGACACCTCAGGCCGCTATGGCAGCGGCACCCTGTACGACGAGACCACCAACGAGACTTACCAGATCAACCAGAACGACGCCGGCGTGCTGCGCGTCGAGTCGCTCGGCGTGGTCAAGGAATACACCGGCGTCACGAAAATTTTCGCCACTGGCGACAGCGGCAACGATTCCATCTATGTCGGCGACGACGTGACGGCCGATCTGTTCTTTGACGGCGGCGCCGGCAAGGACCGCTTCACCATCATTGGCGGGGGCAAGAACAGCATCATCAAGGGCGGCGACGGCAACGACGAATTCGTCGGCGGCTTCACCAACGGCATTACCTACCTTGGCGGCGCGGGCAATGACCGCTTCGTGGGCAACAGCGCGGCCGACATCGTCGACATGGGCGCAGGCGCCAACGTGCTGTTTACCGGCGCGGGCAACGACCGCATCACCAGCACGGGCACCGACACCATCGACGCGGGCGATGGCGACGACCTGATCTTCATGAGCGGCGACGGTTACGCCAAAGTGGCCGGCGGCGCCGGTTTCGACCGCTTGATCCTGGCGCCGATCAGCTCCACCACGGCGATTTCCCGCAATCAGGAACAGCTGCGCATCGACCAGCGCGTGATCGATTTCAACGACGGCCTGGACCGCATTGAAATTACCGACAACGCGGCCGTGAGCCGCATCAGCAGCGTCAATGGCGCAAGCTGGGGCGCGACCGACATGTTCTTGAGCGCCGCCGGCCTGGTCGACGTGCGCGGCGCCACCCTGATCGGCGCCGAGTCGCAGGTGAGCATCACCGCTGCCGGCGTGCAGGGCACGCTCAACACCGAGCTGGCCGAACTGACCGTGGTCAACCGCGGTACGGCCGGCTTTAACGATATCGTGGTGCGCGAAGCGGACAGCCTGAACGTGGGCGGCGCCGGCCTGGTTGCCGCGCACGGCGCGATCGACGTGGCGCTGGCAGGGCGCGAAGCACTGTTCACGCTGCAAGCTGGCGTCATCGCGACCGGCAGCGGTGGCGCAATTGCCATCGTGGCCGATGATATTGATTTCCTTTCCGGTAATGACCAGGTCAGCGGCACCGGCGCGCTGGTCCTGCATGCAACGTCCGCCAACCAGAACTACCATATCGGCGGCGCGGCTCAGACGCCGTACGGCTTCGAGTATTCGTCGCTGGGCGCGACGGGCAACTTTGAATTCGGCCTGGGCGACCTGTCGGCCCTGAAAACCGGCTTCTCGTCCGTGACGCTGGGCCAGAACCTGGCCGGCGTGGCCATGTATGTGGGCGACATCGAAGACAAGACCGTCAACGGCCATGTTTATTCGGCGAAGTTCAACGATGTGGCCAGCCTGAATGCGGACCGCATCAATATCGTCGGCGACGTGCAGTCGAGCAGCACCCTCACGCTCAACAGCCGCCTGCTCGAAGTGCAGGCCAAGAACAGCGCCGATCCGCTGGGCGACCCGGATTCGGGCATCCATGCGCGCGCCGTCATCATCAATGCGCTCGAACAGATCGTCATCACCGGCGACATCGTTGGCGACGACCTGGTGCAGATCACGGTCTCGGCCAGCACCGGCACCAATGCGCTGGTTAACTACGAAGGCGAAATTACCAGCATCCAGATGGACAAGGGTAGCAGCGTGCTGAGCACCAACGCCGGCAGCCGCATCCTGATCACGGGTTCCCAATCGATCCATAGCGCCGCGCTGCTGCAGACAGGGGGCAGCGACGCCGTCCTGCGCGTCACTTCCGGCGCCAACATGACCGTGCTCCAGGGCGGCGTCGTCACCGCCGAAGGCGCGCGCAGCGCCGTGACCTTGTCGGCGGGCGGCTACATGCACCTGGACGCCGGCAGCGGCGTCATCTCGGGCGCCAAGTTTGGCGCCGACGCGTTTGCCCTGCCAACGCTGACGGGAGCCGGCGCCACGCTGGCGCTGTCGTCGGGCGCCGAAATGAAGCTGTCCGGCTCGCTGACCGCGGGCGGCGCCATGACGCTCTCGTCGGGCGACGCGCAGGACAATTACGCCGACTATTTTAACGCTTTGCCAGGCAAGACGCTGTCGGCACTGACCGACAAGAGCCAGTTCGCCGCCATGGTCGCGGCCTTGAACGGCGGGGTGATGACAGCCGAATTGCGCGCGCTGTTTGCCGCCGGCCATGTCACGCTGGACAACAGCGTGGGCGTCTCGAGCCTGTCGAACTACACGCCTTTCAGTTCGCTCAAGCCAGCGGCGCAGGCGCTCGTTGCCGAGTCGCTCGGCTACACCGCGGTGGAAGGCGGCGCCTACTACAACGCGGCCACCGGCCGCTTTACCACCAGCTTGACCGAAGGCGCGCAGGCGACCTCGCAGGCAGGCTACACGGCCTACACCGGAATGGTGTATTTCAATGCGAACGCTCCCGCCGGCCAGCAGTTCCTGACCGGCTTTGTGCAAGGCGCCAGCGCCGACTACAGCAATGGGCGCGTTGACTGGTCCGGCGCGGGCGTTGCCGCACCAGCGGCCAACGCCACGTTCGCGCAGCTGTCGGGCGCGCAAAAACTCGTGGCCGCCAACGCCATGGGCTATGTGTTCGATTACTACGGCATGCCGGGCGACCTGTGGCCAAACCTGGTCCGTCCGGACGCCGACGCCGGCTACGCAGACTTGACTGCATCGCAAAAAGCGATTGTCGTCGCCTACCTCGATGCGGGCACGGGACCGAAGAACTACTTCAATTACAACGCGGACGTTGGCAAAAAAGTCGTCACCACGTTTACCCAAGGTCCAATTACCGATTACACCAACGCCAGCATGCTGTGGGGCAGTGCGGGTAAAGCTGCCGACGGCGCCGCTTTTGACAGCCTGTCGAGCGCGCAAAAGAAAGTCGTCGCCGCCAGCCTGGGTTACGAAACGTATGAAGGCAATACCTGGTACAACGCGCACGCCGCCGCCGGCCTGCAAGTGGTCACCGAATTTGCCGCCACCGCCGCCGATTTCGACATTGACAGCATCGACTGGGGCGGGGTGCGCGCACCAGGGGCCGACGCCACGTTCGAGCAGCTCAGCGCTTCCCAGCGCGCAGTCGTTGTCGACGCGCTCGGTTACGCGGAAGTGGACCAGCAAGTGCTGTACAAGGCGGGCGCTCCCGCCGGCAAGCAAGTCTTGCTCACGCTCGAGCAGGGCACCGGCAAGGATTACCAGAACAGCACCCTGGACTGGGGCAGCGTGGCCAAACCGGCCGCGAATGCCGGTTTTGAGGTGCTCACGCTGGCCCAGCAAGAGCGCGTGCTCGCGCAGCTCGGCTACGCGCGCTGGGATGGCCTGGTCTATCACGACGCCGATGCGTCCGCCGGCCAGCAATACAAGCTCGGCTTCGTGCAGGGCGTGGACTACAAGAACGCTGAAGTGCGCTGGAGCGACGTGGCCATTCCCGTGGCCGGCACCGCCTTTGATGCAATGAGCGCGGCCCAGCAGTTCCGCATCCTGGACCAGGCCGGCTTTGTGCGCTACAGCGACACCCAGACCGTGTTCCACAAAGATGGCGCAGGCGCTGCCAGCGTGCGCACCGCCTTCGCCGAAGGGGTCGACTACAGCAACAGCGCGCTGAACTGGGGCGCCACAGGCGCGGCCGACAACGAGCGCTGGATCGTCAGCAGCGGCGGCGCGGCTTACATGGTGTACGCCTACGACGCGGACAATAACGGTGCGACCGACGAGATCCAGATTTTGGCGCCGCACCAGCTGCTGGGCCAGCAAGGCTTCGGCTTCCTGCTCACCGGCACCATCATCACGCTGCAAGACAATGCCGATTTCGTCGTCAGCGGCGCCGGCGACGCCATTGTACGCGGCAGCATTACGCTGGCCGGCGCGCATTCGGACCTGGTGATCCAGTCCGACCGCTTCACCTACTGGGAAGGCACTGCCAACGTCGGCGGCAACATCACGCTGCAAGGCGGCGTGGCGCTCGACGGCACCAACCTGCACGGCGCCAATGCGCAAGGCACCAGTCTGTACCTGCACGCGGTGGCAACCCTTACCACCAACAGCGCCGGCAGCAGCATCGTGCTGCAGGGCGGCCAGGACGTCGAGCTGCACGGCTCGGTGGTTGCCGGCGGCTCGGTCGATATGGGCGGCCTGCATCTGGACAAGGCTGACGCCACCATCAGCGTCACGGCCGGCCAGCAGATCCTGCTCGACTCGGCCTTGTCCGCCTCCAAAGCAGTGTCGCTGCTCACGACAAGTGTGCTTGGCGCGGACGACAACGGTTACTCGGTCATCATCACCACGGCTGGCGGCATCACGGCCGCAGGCAACACCTCGGGCGTTTCCGGCGGCCTGGTCAGCATGACCGCTGCCGGCAACGCCAGCATTGGCGGGCATATTCTGTCGGGCGGCGTGAACCGGCCGATTTCCGAAGGCGGCGCGGTCGTCTGGTCGGGCAAGGATTCGAGCGTGAACCTGTCGGCCGGCGGCCAGCTGTACCTGGGCGCGGTCGTGCCAGTGGTTGGCGGCGCCTTTGGCGAAACAGCGGAAATTGGCGCCACCATCCGTGCCAGCGCGCTCGTTGCGCTGCATGGCGGGGGCAACAGCGACGGCGTGGGCATCAAGATGCCGGGCGGCGCGCGCATCGCCACCAGCAACGCCGACGGCATGATCACCATCGATTCGGCGCAAGACGCGCAGATCGACGGCGTGCTGGTCGCCGGCGGCGACGTCGTCGACCATTACGACGCGCGCGGTGAACTGCTCGGCAGCACCACCACCGTCTACAGCGGCGCTTCGCGCATCGTGATCGAAGCCGATGGCCAGATCCGCCTGGGGCGCGACCTGGTCGCCGGCGCACTGATCGACGTGCGCGGCGGCCATGGCACCGGCGCCGTCACGGTCCAGTCGCCGTGGGCCGACGAAGGCATCGTCCTGTCGGGCAACGTGCACCTCAAAACACTGCAGGAAAACAGCGTCATCAACCTGTCGTCCTCGGGCGACCTGTCGGTATTGACCCCGGCCTGGACCGAAGAAATCGTCGCCGACGACTTTGCCCAGTATGCCCGCGGCGACATTGCGTCGGACGTCTCGTTTATCGTCACCCTCAACCTTGGCACCCATACCGTGCAAGGCACGGTGACGCTGCATGCGCTCGACACGCAAGACAATGCCGGCCCGGTCAACCTGGCTGCCGACTTGCAGGCCGCCATTGCCGCCACCACCTTTACCGTCACGGTCAGCGCCAGCGGTTCGCCCGCCGTAGGCAGCAGCGCCACCGTTGGCGACGCGCAGCTCAAGGTCCGTCTGCAGGACAGCCGTCTGCAACTGACCAGCAACTTTGGCTTTACCATGGCCAAGGCCAATGGCGGCAATGCGCAGCTGCTCGGCTTTACCCAGCTGGCCGCCACGGCTGCCACCGCCGGCGCCACCGAATCGGCGCGCACCATTGCGCTTGACGCGGCAGCGCGCGGCTCGGTCGTGAACCTCGGGCGCGCCGACGCGCCGGGCGGCGAAATTACCGTCTCGGGCTGGATTCGCGCCTACAGCGGCATCAATATGTTCGCTTCGAACAGCGCCAGCGGCAACCAGAACGTGAATCTGACGGCTACCGGCGTACTGGAAACACTGAGCGGCAGCATGACGCTCAACCCGACCGGCCACCTGGTGCTGGAAGGCGCGCTGATCGCGCGCGGTGCGTATGCCGACATCGTCATCAACGCCGCCGGCGGCGTCGAACTGCGCGGCGACCTGACCGCCCAGCGCGACATCGTCGTCAACGGCGGCAGCGTGGTGCAGGCGGGGGCAGTGAGCGTGCAGACCACCAATACGGCGCAATTCAATTCGCTTGGCGCCAATGGCCGCATCCTGATCAATGGCGTAAACAACGTCATCATCGACAGCCAGATCGGCGTTGACAGCGCCCAGCTGCGCCTGCTGCAAATCGGTTCCAGCGCCGGCACCTTGATGGTCACCGCCAACGGCGGCCTGTCGAGCGCGCTGGGCCTGGTGCTGTCGGGCCAGAACGTGGACCTGACCGGTTCCATCAAAACCACCGGCGCCTCGCTGCAAGCCTACACGCGCGACATTTCCGTCACTGCGGTGGACAGCATCGCCATGCACGGCACCATCGACGTGGCCGGTTCCATGACGCTGGCCGCCGGCGGCAACATCGACATCTACAATACGCGCCTGCTGATGCAGGGCGCCGGACAGCGGCTTGAAATTACCGCCGGCGGCGCGCTTGCCATCGGCAGCGCCGCGAGCAACACCGGCGGCGTGATCATCGCCGTCAACAGCCTGCTGGACGTTCGCGCCGGTGGCATGCTCAGCATCTCGTCCGACTCCAAGCTGTACTCGGAAGGCGACAACAGCGCCATTTCGCTGCGCGCCGAGCGCATCGCCATTGCCGGCAGCGTGCTGGCCGGCGCCTCGTTCCACGTGGCCGACTACAGCTCCACCTGGACCGGCAAGAGCGCTTCGCTGGAACTGCGCAGCGCGCGCGAAATCGTGATCGGCAACGACACTTTCGGCGCCAATTTGCGCAGCACCGGGCGCCTGCAAATCCAGGCGGGCGTCAATGCAGTGGGCCTGGCGTTCTCGATGACCAACCGCAGCGCCGTCACGGCCGACGCCACCGGCGAAGGCGCGTGGAGCGAAGTGGCGGGCGGCGCGGACGCCTTCCTGTCGATGCAGGGCGAAGGCGACATCCAGCTCAAGGGCCAGGTCGCCGCCAGCGACAAGGGCGCAGATGTGAGCATCCTGTCGCGCTCGCAGGTATGGATCGACGGCCTGGTCCATGCGGACGAGACCTTGACCATCACCGGCGGCACCGACGCCACCCGCATTGGCGTGTTGATCGACACCATGATCGTGGACGCCGCCAAGCAGTACGTCTCCGGCGGCACGCTGGACACCGCCGCCGGCGGCACCATCATGGTCAGCGCCACCGACGGCGTGCTGGTGCAAGGCGTGGTCGGCCAGAACGACCCGAACGCGGCCGGTCCGGCCAACCTCGGCCAGGCCAAGGTCGGCCTGCTGCAAATCCAGTCCACCGGCAGCGATGTGGTGGTACTGCGTAACATCAATGTGCGCGACCACGTGGTCTTGCTGGGCGGTCGCATCAGCGTGCTGTCGGGCAGCGTGGTGTACGCCACCGGCATCAATTCGGACGTCTTCATCCAGGCCCGCACCCAGTTGCTGGTCTCGGGCGTGGACCAGACCCCGGGCGCGGAACGCGACGACGCCATCATCAAGGCCGACGGCCTGGTGCACTTGACGGCGCCGCGCATCGAACTGAACGGCATCGTCCAGGCCGGCATCACCTACAAGGATCCGGCCACGCAATTGGCGGTGCACGTGGGCGGCTCGGCAGGGCGCCTGCTGGTCAACGCCGGCAGCGAACTGAATATGGCAGGCTATTTGCAATCGGACGGCGCCATTGAATTGAACGCGGGCGTTGACATGTCCTGGACGCGCGCGCGCATGGAAGGGGCGATCGCACGCTCCGAACTGCAAAGCGGCGCTATCACCATCCACGGCCAGGGCGTATTGCTGGCCGACGGTTCGGTGGCGATCAAGGCCGGCGGCGACGTCACGGTCAACTCCGACGCGGCCGTCGCCGGGCGCGAAGTGACAGTCGAGACCTTCAACACGGTAGCGCAGACGTTCAACGTCATCACCGGCTACCAGCAAGTGATCACCGGCCAGATCGATGTGCCGGTCATTTCTTACGTGCAGACCCAGATCACCGAGCACACCAGCGACAAATCGGTGAAAATCGGCAGCACCAACCACACCATGGATGTGACGCTGTCGCAGACCGGCTACTACAACCCGAACGCGCCGCAAGGCCAGCAGTTCCGCGAGTACCTGATCGAAGGCATCGATTATTTCAACGACAAGGTGGTCTGGTCGAATGCGGGCACCCCGGGCCATCCGGCCTCGGCCACTTCGCCAGGCTTGACCACGGGCGCGGTGACCACGGTTGCCGAACGCACCGCCTACAAGGACTTCGGTTCGCTCAACGACCTGCAGCGCCAGGCCGTGCTCAATTCGACGCATTACATGACGCTGTACGCGTTCAACGCCACCAACTTGCAAACCCACAGCACGGTCGACGGGGTGCAGCAGCCGAACACCGTCTGGGCGCCGACCTGGAAGACCGATGCGGCCACGCCGCTGGTGATCTACCATATCGCCCTTGAGGGCTGGAACGACAAGTACATCCTGATGCCCAAGGGCGCCCAGAATGACCTGTTGTCGGCCGCCTCGGTCGGCGTGCCGCAGTACTACAGCGACACCACCGACGATGGCCAGGACAACGGCATCTGGACCGATGCCGCCAGCGCCGTGGGCGAGATCGTGGGCCACTACAAGGATACGGCCGGCGTTTCGTACGACCAGGATCATTCGGACTACTACTATCCGGTCAATGGCTTCCCGGCCGTCACGCTGCCGCACGCCGAACAGGAAGACGGACGCGGACGCTGGGACGTGGACTACGACCAGGGTTCGGGCACGCGCGTGTTCGATATTTCGAGCCGCTTGCCGGCCTCCAGCACCACGGTGCTGGTGCGCACCGCCGACTGGGCGCTGCAAGAGGGCGCCAAGGCGCAGTACTACGCGGATGACGCCGACGCTTACAACGCCGGCAACTACACCTACGCCATCAACGAATTCCAGGGCAACCGCTTCACCGACGTTATCTACGCTAGCCAGAACTGGGCCGACATCCTTGGCAACGACACCGCCACGCTGGTACAGACCTGGAGCGGCAGCGAGTACGACGCCAACGCGTTCGCCTACAAATACTGGAGCGGCTGGACCAACCTGGTCGGCCATTGGGTCGACAACGATGATGGCAGCGGCTGGGGCGACTACGACGACGAGGACGAAGTGCCCGAGTGGGGCCACGTGTCGAACTACGACACTTACCGCGACATCTGGAAGCTCGGCTCCGAATACCACAACTGGGAGCGTGACCTGCTGTACATGTTCGCGGGCGGCGAGGACGCCTACGATTTCTGGGCGCCGGATGTATTCAACGGCGCCAACTTCGCGACCTGGAAGCAGCAGTACCAGTGGATCACCACGTCCAACGATTACCGTTACGGCAGCGAAGCGAACGGCGGCGGAGGCGACGACCTGTACATCCACATCATCGGCCGCAAGGAACTCGATGGTGTGGTGGCGGGCACCAACACCAGCTACGACTATGCGTGGACCTCGGACAACCACAAGATCACGGATCGGCGCGACCAGCTGACTTTTAAAGTAACCACCAACGACGTCGACGTCAACGGCCTGCGCGCGGTGTACACCACCAGCACCCAGGACGTGGCGGTGGTGACGATGCAAAAGATTAACGTCTGGAGCACGCAAGCCATTGTCCAGCAGCAGACGGTGCTCACGACCGTGGCAACCAGCCAGACCGAGGCCTTCGACAACGCCGGCGGCGACACGGTCAAGGCGACCAATATCATGATCGACGCTGGCGGCGCGGTCCAGGTCAGCGGCAAGCTGACGGCCAGCGGCCTGCTCGACATCGACGCCCAGAACCAGCTTACCGTGCGCGGCAACGTCATCGACGGCATCCAGGTCGGCTCCGTGCTGGCCGGCGCCAGCGTCGACCTGCACGCAAGCAGTACCTTGACGCTGCACGACTCGGCACTGATTGTCGCCACCGGCACTGCCAGTACCGTGCGGCTCGATTCGTCGGCCGACATGGTCGTCGGCGGCGACATCGCGGCCGGCGCCAATGCCGTATTGACCTTGGTCACGCTGGGCGCGGACCGCGACATCAACCTGTCAGGGTCAATCACGGCCGGCGCCATCGTGATTGACGCCGGCACCGGCAACAGCGGCGACGGCGGCATCCACGCCGACGCCGACACCACGCTCACGGCCACGGCCGGCGACCTGCGCCTCACCAGCGGCATCTACGGCGGCAGCATCGTGCTTGACAGCGCCGTGCTGACGGCCAGCGCCACTGTTCACCTGGACGCAGCTGCCGGTTCGATCCTGCAAATTTCGCCGACCGTGACGATGACGGTGAGCGATATCGATCCGCTGACCCACGCCACCGTGGTGCATGCGCTTGATGTGGCCAAGGCCAACAATGCGATCACCGCCGCAGCGGTCGTCGCGCACGCTGAAAACGCCATTACGCTCAACCTGCACACGGCCAGCTTGACCTTGGCCACTAGCGGTTCGGGCAATGTGGACCTGACCAGCCAAGATGACCTGATCCTGGCCGACGTCCGCCTGGCCGACGGCGCATTAAACTTGATCGCCTTTGGCGACGTGCAGGCCCAGCAGGTTAGCACGGTGGGCTCGAGCGACCGTAATGATATTAATATCGCAACGTACAAGGCCAGCACGGCGACCGCCAACCTGGTTCTGAATAATATGTCGACCGGCGGGCGCGGCGACATCACGCTGGCGGTGCAGGGCGGTATCACGCACGCCAGCGGCCTGATTAAGTCCGACGAACTGATCGTCACCGGCGCCGGGGCGATTGCCTTGACCACCAACGTGGCCAGCCTGACGGTGTCGAGCACCGGCGTCGGCAGCATGGTCATTGCGCAGGGCGCCGCGGCGCTCACCATCAAGAACGTTTCCGTGGCCGACGGCTCCTTTACGCTCAACGCCCAAGGTGCGGTTGACGTGGCCGAACTGCGCCTGGCGTCCAACCGCGCCGGCAACAACATCGACATCACCGCCCAGGGCGACATCCTGGTGCGCCATGCATCGGCCGGCATTTACCTTGACAGTGCAGCCGGCGCGGCTGGCCTGGGCGCCAAGGTGGGTTCGGCGGGCAACATCACGCTCGACTCCATCGGCGGCAAGATTGCCGAGACCTATAGCGACACCGGGGTCGACCTGGTCGGCAAACGGCTGACCTTGTCGGCGGCGAACGGCATCATTGGCCTGGAAATTGCGGCCAGCGAACTGGACGCGCGCACCGACACGGGCAACATCGAACTGTCCGAATTTGACGGCGCGCTCGAGCAGACCGCCGGCCTGTCCATCATCAACGCCACCACCAGCGTCAGCGCCAACGGTAGCAATCTGGTCAGCATTACGGCCCAGGGCGAACTGCGCGCCGGCAAAGTCACGCTGCACGACGAGAACAACGTCGTCATCGGCACCACCGGCGTGGACGCAAAAATCGCCGGCGACACCGTGCGCCTGGTCTCTACCGGCGCCGACGTGCTGGTCAGCGCGCGCACGAGCGGCGAAACCGTCGAATATTCGCGCGGCGTCGCCTTCAATGCGGCGCACGTGATCCACCTCTACAAATTCCTCGGCATCAGCGCCACGCCGGGCTTCAATGCGCCTGAACTGATCGAATACCGCGCCGGCGACTACTTCCTGTTCGGCCCGGACATCCTGGGCCAGACCACGAAGCTGCTGCCAGGCGCGATTGCGGCCGACACCTTGATCCTGGAAACGGGCGGCACCTTGTCGATCGACGGCACGCTTTCGGCCAACACGCGCCTTGAACTGGTGGCCGGCGAAGACGTCAACGTCTCGGGCACCATCAGCGTCAAGGGCCTGCATTTCGACGGCAGCGTGGCCGCCGCCAAAATCGGCACCCTGGCCATCATGGCCAAGGGCGTGCGCACCGTCAGCCAGGAATTTGACTTCAACAAGGATGGCGACCGTACCGACATCTTTACTGAAATTGCCGCCGGCATCGACTTCAACAACGACGGCGACTTGAACGACACGATCGACGAGCACGGCGTAGCCAAGGCCACCGGTGCGATCAATATCCGCACCAACGCGCTGCCGGCGTCGAACTTTGAATTGCGCGCGCTAAATAGTGTGTCCGTAACCTTGAGCAGCGCGCTGGAACTGACCGGGTTCGTCGGCGGCCTGTCCGGCTACGACTACACCGGCAGCGTCACGCTCGACATCGGCGGCACGCTCACCGTCAAGGGCGGCATCGTAGCGGCCAACACCACCACCGGCAAGCTGACCCTGAACGCCACCGCGATCACCAGCGATGGCGCTTCGGTATTCATCGCCAATGCGCTCAATGTGACGGCGCAAAACGGCATCCAGCTCAATACGCTGGTCTCGTCGTTGTCGGCCAAGTCGACCGTCAAGGGCGACATCAAGGTCAACGAAGCGACCGATCTGTACGTCGGCAGCGTGGTAGCCCAGGAAGGGGCGATCGACATTTTCGCCGGCGACAATGTCTACCTGCGCGATGTGCGTAATATGGTCGACGGCCACGACATCGTGGTCAAGTCGGGCGGCGACATGTTCGTCGACTATGTGGAAGCGGCCGTGCTGCAGGGCGCCCAGAAGACCAGCGGCTCGGTCGTTCTCGACGCGCGCCGCACGCTGGTCGAGTGGCAAGCCATCGAGCGCGACGTCAACGGCAGCGTCACCGGCGCCGCCTACGACAACAACTCGGCCGACGTGTATGGTTTCCACGTCACCTTGCGCGGCACCCAGCCGCTGGCGCCCGTCGAAATGACCGACGCCTCCAAGTACGGCGCCGGCGCCGAACTGGAAATTCGCTACCTCGACGCCGACGGCTACCTGTCTGGCGTCACCCAGGTGTCGCTGGAAAACGTGCAAAGCGTGGCCGGCGCCGTGTTCGGCGCCGACGTTTCCAAAGTTACCGCAGCGGGCAGCACCGCCAAGCAGATCGACAAGCTCACCTTTGTCAACCGCATGGGCGACACCTACAGCTACAGCGTCACGCTGGGCGGCGTAGCCTACAGCGTCCAAGCGGGCGACCTGGTGGACGGCAAGACCGTTGTCGGCACCTGGACGTCGATCCTCGAAGCGCTCGAGTTCAAGCTCGAGTCGAGTGGCCTGGTCACCGTGGCGGCCGACCCTGGCGCGCACGCGCTGACCATCACCGCCGTGGCCGACAATAGCACCTTCGTGCTCGGTGCGGTTGACGTTGTCCAGCACCTGGACACGGCCGTGTCGAACGCGTTCGTGGACGATGGCCAGATTGCGACCACCGCGCCTGGCACCGTTGCCAAGCAAGTGAGCGAAGTGCGCTACAAGTTTGAAAACCTCGCCACCGGCACCGATTACACCGTGGTCATCAATGACCATGTGTACAGCGTGCAGACGGGCGAAAACGGTATCCTGAGCCTAAAGAACACGGGCGCTGGCGCCATCAGCGTGAACGTCAATTCACCGATCACGGGCGCCTCCGCGTCGGCCGTGAGCGTGGCCGGGGCCGACGCCACGGTCGACCGTACCATCAACCTGTCGGGCACCGCGGTTGTCATTGGCGGCACCTACACCATTACCGTGGCCGGCGTGGCCTTCAGCCATGTCGCCGTCACCGGCAACACGCTCGACAATATCGCTACCGCGCTGGCCGCCAAAATCGAGGCGCATGCCTCGTATGCGGCCTCGGCCAGCACCACCGTAGTCACCATCAGCGACGGCGCCGGCACCGCCACCTTGTCAGTCTCGGGCTTCAGCCCTTATGTGGGCGCCGACAAGATCACCCTGACCAAGACCACCGAAGCGGGCGTCACGGCCAACCTGACCGGCGCCCCGCTGGTCAACAATGGCCAGTACGTCGTCACCATCGGCGCCAGCCAGTTCGTCTACGTGGCTGACGGCACCGCCACGCTCGCGGAAATCGGCGCCGGCCTGGCCGCTGCCGTCAATCCGCATGCCACTTACGACGCCACGTACGCAGCCACTACCGTGACCAAGACCTGGGCTTCGGTACTGACCACGCTGGCAGCGCGCATTGAAGCGGGCGAAGCGATCACTGTCAACGCCGACGCCACCAACGTGGCGCTGTCGAAAATGGTCTTGACCGCCGTTGCCAACAATACCGCTTTCTCCATCGATGCGGTCGCCGCGTCGCTGGTGGCAAGCGTCACCATCGACGGCACCGAGCCGCTGGTGGCCGCAGCCTCCGGCGTGGCCCAGCAAAACCTGATCGACTTTGGCGCCGTTACGTTCCAGGAAGGACGCAGTGTCGTCGTGCTGGTCAACGGCGTACAGCATTCGGCCCTGACGGTCAGCAAAGTGGTCGCCGGCAACGGCACTACCACCTATCCGGTACGCACCTGGACCCAGGTTTTCACCGAGCTCAAAACATCGATCGAGCTGGACGGAAAAATCACCGTCACCATCGACGCCACCAACCAGGCGCTCACGCTGCTGGCCAAGACGGCCAACGTGGCGTTCTCGGTGGACGCCGCCTTCATCTCGACCAAGGCGGACGTGCTGGGCGCGCCCAATACGCCGACCACCCGCGCCGGCGTCTCGCAGGCGCAGGTCAACACCATCGACTACGCGGCGCTGACCATCCTCGATGGTCACGCGTTCGACGTGAGCGTCAACGGCAATCTGTACAGCGTCACCGCCGGCAAGAATGGCGTGACGGCCAGCTGGAGCAGTGTGTTCACCGCGTTGAAGAGCGCAATCGAAGGCGCGAACAACGTCACGGTGACCAATACCGCCAACGGCGGCGGGCACCAGCTCGTCATCACCGCCAATGTCGTCAATACCGCGTTCACGGTTGGCAAGCCTGCGCTGACCTACAGCACCGACCAGGTGGTCGCCAATCCGGCCAGCCAGGTTCACGTAACGGCAGCCGGCGCCAGCGCCACCCAGGTCAGCGAACTGGCCTTCCGCAACGCCGTCTCGTCCAGCGTCACCTACACAGTGAGCGTGGGCATCGATGCCTACAGCGTCAAGGTGGGCGACAACGTGACCGGCTTTGGCATCGTGAGCGCAGACTGGGCTTCGGTACTGGGCGCGTTTGAAGCGAAGATCGACGCGAATGCGGCGTCGACCGTCGGCGCCGCGTTCAGCGTCGGCGCCACCAATGCCTTGACCCTGACGGCCAAGCAGGCCGACAAGGCTTTTGTGACCAGCGCCTCGGGCGTCGATGGCGCCCAGACCTTGCAGATCAACGACGACTACGTGTTGATCGTGCCAACGCGCGCCGAAGGCAGCTTCGGCATCCACACCACCGGCTCGCTGACCGTCGTCAACCTGCCGACCCACCCGAACGAGTCGATCAATTTTGCGACCGACAAGGATCTGGTGGTGGTCTCGGCGCTAGACGTAGGCAACACCGGCGGCAGCGTGCTGCTGTCGGCCGGCAAAGGCATGACGCTCGGCGGCAAAGTGACGGCCACCTCGCTGACGGTCACCGCAGGCGCCGACCTGACCATTACGTCCCAGGTCAATACCTTGACCGCAACCGTGCACGGGGCCGGCAGCGACCTGACCGTGCTGCAGAGCGACGCCAGTAACCCCGCGCTAGAACTGTCGATCGCGCTGATCGCCATGGACGGCATGGGCAACGGCGGCATCGGCGGCGGCGACATCAACCTAGTCGTGTATGGCAACGTGACGATCGGCGAGATCAGCGGCCTGGTGGGCAACGTGAGCATCACGTCGCTGACCGGCAGTATCACGATCGGCAAAATGGCCAGCGGCGCGCACGTGTTCTTGAGTGCACTGAACGGCAGCGTGACCGCCGGCAGCAGCGCAGGCGCCAGCATCGAAGCGGACACGCTCGAGATCGTGGCCGCCGGCGCCATCAGCGTCTACGAAAAAGACAGCGTCACCATCAACCGCATTGAAAGCAGCAGCGGCGCGGCCGTCACCGTCACGGCCGGCGGCAATCTCACGCTCGACGGCGCCATCGCGGCCCAGCTGGGCAGCGCGGTATCGCTCGCCAGCACGGCGGGCAATATCGTCCTGAACCAGGCAGTCTCCAGCGCCAGCGGCAACATCACGCTCGACGCCGCTGGGGCGATTTCGCTGTCGGCCCAGGCCGACCTGACCTCGACCTCCGGCAAACTCACGCTCAACGCCCACGGCGGCGCGCTCGTCATGACGGGTGAAACCGTGCTCGACGCAGGCAGCGGCTTGATTGAACTGGACGCCGGCGGCGACATCTTGCTTGGCAAGCTGCGCACCACCAATACCGGCGAACTGAATATTGACGCGGGCGCCAAGCTTGGCGTGACCGACGGCGACACCGACATCGTTGCCAGCGGCGCCAGCCTGGTCATCCATGCAGTTGGCGGCATCGCTTCCGACGCCCAGGCGCTGCGCACCCAGGTCGCCCTGATCGAGGCGGCCAACAGCGGCGCCGGCGCGATTGCCATTGAAGAGGTCGACGCACTCGAACTGCGCCATGTGACACAGGGCGGGGCGGGCGCGGTTTCCATCTCCACCGTGGCAGGGGCAATCCACGTGGCCGGCCAAGGCATCACGGCACTGGCCGGCAAGGTCAGCCTGTACGCGGGCGGCATCGGCGGGGCGATTGCGCTGGACGCCGACATCGCGACGACCGGCAGCATCGCCGGCAGCGTCAGCGTGGCCATGACGGCCGAAGACGGCGACATCGTCATGAGCGGCGGCGTGCACGTTGCCGGCGGCGGCGACATCGTCATCAAGGTGCCAAAAGGCGGCTTGCTCAATTCGCACGCAGCCGTCAGCGCTGCGGGCGTGACCCGCGTGGCGGGCTGGCTTACCGTGGCCGACGGCCCGGACGCCGGACTTGAGCGCGACTTCAACAGCGAGCTGTCGTGGGCCATGTCGCAAGGTATGTTCGACGTCGATGCGGCAACCGGCCAGATCACGGTCGCCCACGTGCCGTTCTACCTCGAAGCGGCGCACCTGGCCAACGGAACGATTCTGCGCGCGGCCAATGGCGCCATGCTGCAAACGGCGGACGGCAACATCACCATCGCCGTGCGCGACGAAGTGGGCGAGACGGTCGCCGGCTTCCTGTTCAGCCCATTGTCGATCACGGTCGACGCGGTCAGGCTGACCGCTTCGTCCAGCGAACGCATGGATGTGGCGATTCTGGCCACCGTCAGCGTGGACGTGGCGCGCGACGTTGCGGCCAACGGTTCCAAGGGCGGCAGCACCGAAGTGGTCAGCCTGACGGGCGAACAGATCATCTCCGCGCCGGTGGACGCGAGCGGCAAGGACATCACCGTGCGCGGCAACGACGTCAAGATCGACGGCACCATCCGCAGCGCGGGCGCCGTCATTTCCTTCGTGCCGCTGGACCCGGCCAGCGTCATCGTGCTGGGCAACGGCAGCAGCACGGCTGGCAGCATGCATCTCGATAATGCCGAGCTGGCTGAATTGCAGGACGGTTTCTCCGAGATCGTCGTGGGCAGCTATGTGGGCCACCATGTGATCTACATCGGCCAGGCAGGAAACACCGATGCGGTGACGCTCAACGATACGCTGCACCTCATCAATCCGGTGCTGGGCGGCGAAATCTTCTTTAATACCGACCTGATCCTCAACAACGGTTCCTCGCTGATCATCGACGGCTCGGGCCACACCAGCACGTACTCGGCCGACGTGACCGCCACCGACGACATCCTGGTCAATGACTCGGTGCGCTTTGACGGCGCCAACATCATCCTGACCGCCGGCAGCGACGGCAGCGGCAACATCCACCTGGGCTTCAACCCGGCGCATATCTTCCAGGGCAACCTGGACGGCACGCCCGACAGCGCCATCCTGCGCGCGCCTGGCAATATTTCCATCGGCGGCGAAGTGGGCGGCACCAGCCTGGCCAACGGTGGTCTGGCCGGCTTGACCATCGAAGGCGTAGATGTCGCGGGCACCATCAATACGCCAAACGACGTCACGTTCAGCGAGTCCGTCATCATCAATGGCGACTTCGTGATCCACGCTTCGGGCGTGGTCACCTTCACCAAGTCGGTCACGCTCACCAATGGCGGCGACTTCTCCATCTTTGGCGCCACCCAGGTCATCTTCCAGGGCGGCGTGGTGCTCTCGGGCGGCGGCGACCTGTTCATTGAAGCGGACGAGATCACCTTCTCGAGCGGCGGCGAATCAGTCGTTGGCACCGGCACCATGACCTTGCGGCCGACCACGGTCGGGCTGGCGATTGAACTCGGTTCGCCGCCAAACGGCATCACGGCCGATACGCTCAATATCGACAACAACGAGATCGCCACTTTTGCCGACGGTTTCAGCAAGATCATCATCGGCCACCAGATGGCGGGGCACGCCACGGCCGGTGCGGGCGCGGTGCGCATCGGCGCCATCGGCGCGGTCGAGCAGCCTACGCTGCGCGACAACCTTGAAGTCTACGGCGGCAGCATCGCCGTCGACGACTTCAGTTCGCCGACGCTGAACTACACGCTGCTCGTTTCCGGCACCATCAAGTTCGATGCCGTCAACGACATTTCGATCTACAACCAGGTTGAAGCGCGCAACGGCACGCTGCAAAACATCACGCTGTACTCGGCCTCGGGTGCGATTACCCAGTCCAACGTCATGGCCGACGGCGTGGGCGGCGAAGCACTGCGCGGTGCCAGCCTGGACGCCCATGCGGCGCTGGGCATCAGCCTGCTGTACACGGAATTTGCCTCGGTCAGCGCCCAAAATACGGGCGCCAGCGGCGACATCGTGATTCACGAAACGGCGCTCGGCGGCGACTTGCTGCTGACGCTTGTCAACCAGTCCAGCGTGGCCGGTTCCGGCGACATCGACATCAGCACTGCCAACGGCGCCATGACGGTGCTGGCAAGCGGCAGCGGCGTTGTCGTCAGCGGCACCGGCGACATCAGCCTGTCCGTGGCAGGCAGCGCCAAGGCGCTGCTGGTCAACGACGTCGTCACCACCACCAGCGGCAGCATCAACCTTTACGCGTCCGGGACACTGTCGACCCTTGACGACGCCAGCAATGACGGCGTCACTACGTCCAGCGGCGGCGCTATCAGCCTTGTTTCCAGCCTGGCCAATATCAGCCTGGGTGGCAACGTCAGTTCGGCCGGTGGCCTGGTCAGCGTACACGCTGCCACGGCAATCGCCATGGCGGACGGCAAAAAGATCACCTCGCTCAACGCGCTCGACTCGGGCGCGGTCAGCCTGGTGGCAGGTACCGGCATTGCGCTGTCGATCATTGAAGCCGATGGCATCATGATCCTCACGGCCCAAAACGGCGCGATCGTCGACGTGCTGACCGGCTCCGGCCTGAATCTGGACGGCGACACCGCCCAGGTGACGCTGGCAGCCACCACCGGCATTGGCGCCGGCGCCGGCCTGGCACTGCAAACGCAAGTGGCCGGCCTGTCGGCGGCCAACACCGTCAGCGGCGGCCTGTTCATCCAGGAGGCCACGGCGCTACGCCTGACCAGCGCCGGCAGCTTTGCCGTCGACCTGGGCGGCACCAGCGGCAACGCCAGCATCACCACCGCCAATGGCGCACTGACCGTGGCCAGCGCAGTGCGCAGCACGGGCGCCGTCGGCAACCTGCTGCTGCGCTCCGGCGAAACCGGGGAAGCGACGGCCGCCAACGTGATCATCAAGGCGGACCTGAGCTCGACCAGCGGCAGCATCAGCATCATCGCCGCCGACAGCATCAGCATCGACAACCTCGGCATCGGTGCGCCGCGCCTGGAAACGCTCAAGGCCGGCCAGACGCTCGACCTGTCGGCAGCGGACTCGGTCAGCATGGAAGCGCAAGCCCAGCTGCAGACCAACAATGGCAATGTGCGCCTCGAGGCTGTCGCCGGCAGCGTCAGCGTAGGCGTGGTCAACGCCGGCATCAGCGCCAGCGGCGGCACCATCAGCATCAACGCAGGCACGGCAATTACGGACGCGCAGGACGACGACCTGGCCGCGCCACCTGGCGTGAACCTGGCCGCCTACGGCCTGCGCCTGCAGGCGGGCGCCAGCATCGGCGCCTTTGGCGCGGTGATCGAGACGCAAGTGTCGGTCATGGCGGTGTCCGCAGCGGGCAGCGCCTACCTGGCTGAACGCGATGGCGTCGCAGTTGGCACCGTCGGTCCAGTCTCGGTCAACCGGGTTGACCTGTCTGGCGCCACCGCGCCGGTCATCGACCTGGCCATTACGGGCCTGAACACCGGCGCCGGCTCGGGCACCAATATTTCGGCTGCGGGCAATCTGTCGATCGACAGCGATATCAATACCGGCAGCGGCAATGTACGCATCGACGTCGCCGGCGCACTGACGCTCAACGCCAGCATCGGCAACGGCAGCGGCAGCGGCAGCGGCAGCGGCAGCATTACGGTTCTGGCCACGAACAACATCGTCCAGACCGTGCTCGGACGCCTGGTCACCAGCGGCGGGACGATCGACGTCCAGTCGAGCACGGGCGCAATCATCATGGCCAATGGCGGCCTGGCCCAGACCGACGGCGGCAATATCCGCTACCAGGCAGCCGGCAGCATCACGCTTGGCCTGATCGACGCGCGCAGCGCCGCCAACCGCGGCGATGGCTTGCTCGGCGGGCAAGCTGGCTGGGGTTCGGTCAGCGTTCTGGCTGGCGGGGCAATTGCCGACATCGCAGGCGATACCGCCGCTGACATCTATGCCAGTGACTTGCGCCTGAACGCCGGGGCGGCAGTGGGCGCCGCCGGCGAAGCGCTTGAGATTGAAGCGCTGCGCCTGTCGGCCGTGGCCGGCGGGCTGTATCTGATCGACAGCGGCAGCATCGTTGTCGACCGGACCGCCGCGATCAGCGTCAACCGCGTACTGGCTGACGGCAGCATCGCCGGCTCGAGCGTTACCGACGCCGCACAGGCGGGCATTGCCAGCAGTGCAGCGCTGGTCTTGCAGGCAGCGGCCGGCAGCATTGTCACCGGCATCAATGGCGCGCTTGGCGCCAGCGGCAACCTGCTGCTGGCGGCCAGTGTCGACATCACGCTGGTGGCAGCAGTGACGAACAGCAGCGGCAGCACCAGCGTGCTGGCAGGGCGCGACATCGTCCAGGGCGGCGCCATTGCGGCGGCCGGCGCGGGCGCCAGCATCGAGCTGGTGGCCACGCGCCACGTCGTGCAGCAGTCGGGCAGCGCCATCACCAGCAACAATGGCAATGTATCGCTGCTGGCAGGTCTTGACGCGACGATCGAATCGATTGCAGCGGGCAGTGGCGCCGTGCGCATCATCGCTGGCAACGACATCATCGACAGCGACACCGCTGGCGACAATGAAGTCGATATCAACGCGGGCGCCTTGCAGCTTTCGGCTGGCAACGCCGTGGGCAGCGGCGCTAACGCGCTGGAAACGAGCGTCTCGGTCCTGTCGGCACACGCCGGGGCGGCTGGGATGTATCTGCTTGATACCGACGGCGTCACTGTCGATACCGTCACCATCCAGGTCAACCGGGTGGACGCCACGGGCGCTGCGGCGCAAAGCGCCAATGCGGCCCAGTCGAACCTCAGCGCCAGCGGCAATGTGGTGCTGGTGTCGAATACGGGCAACTTGCTGGTCAGCGATGACGTCAGTTCCACCTCGGGCAGCATCCTGCTCAAGGCAAGCGGCGGCGGCATCACGCTGAACAACAGCGTCATCACGCTGGCCGGTTCGGTCTCGCTGTCAGCGTCCGGTGCGATTGCCCAGAAGGCGGCGATCAGCAGCGCGGCCAGCGTCGACATCGGCGCCGGTGGCGCCATCAGCATGGACGATGGCGTCATCACCAGCGCGGCTGGCACCGTGCGCTACGTGGCCGGCGGCGCGCTGGCACTGGGCGCCATCAGTGCGGCCAATGTCAGCCTGCAGGCAGCAAGCATGACCGACAGCGGCGCGGGCGACATTGACGTGACGGCCGCTACACTGCGCCTGGTCACCACTGGCACCGGCGCTGGCGAAGGCGCCGGCACGGGCGCTGCGCACCTGCAAACCACGGTGGGCACGCTTGCCGCCAATGCGGCAGGGGCGGGCGGCCTGTACCTCGATGAAACGAATGGCCTGGTCATCGGCAGCGTGGCCGGCATGTCGGTCAGCCGCCTGGCTGCCGACGGCAGCAGCAGCGCCGTCAGCGACAGCGCCATGGCCGACCTGATCTCGGGCGGCAACCTGGTGCTTGCCAGCGGCGGCAGCATCACGGTTGACGCCAGCCTGTCGGCCAACGCCGTCACGGCCGCCGGCAACCTGCTGCTGCAAGCGGCAGGTGCGGGTTCGGACCTGGTAGTCAATGGCGGCTTGCTCAGCAGTGCGGGCAACCTCAGCCTTAACGCGGGGCGCAACATTGCGCAAGCATCGGCAATCGCGGCCACGGGTGCGGGCAAAACGCTCGACCTGCTCGCCGCTGGCAGCATTGCCATGGCGGCAAGCAGCAGCTTGGCTTCCAACAACGGCAATATCGTGCTGGAAGCCGGCGTTGACGTCACCATTGCCGCGCTCGATGCAGGCAGCGCGAACGTGAATGTACGGGCAGTTGCGGGCAACATCATCGACGGCGACGCTGCCGGCGACGTCGATGCAGACATCCTTGCCAATGGCTTGCAGCTGCGTGCTGGCGGTGCCATCGGCAGCGGCGGCAACCACCTTGAAACCAGCATCGTCACCCTGACGGCGCAAGCTGGCGTGGGCGGCATGTATGTCAGCGAAACCGATGGCTTGATCGTCGATACCTTGACAATCCAGGCTAATCGGTTGGGCGCGAGCGGCGCGGCAGTCGTTACCGGTAACGCTGCCCAGAGTAACCTACAGTCCGGTGGCGATATCGTTCTGGTCTCGAACGCGGACAGCCTGGCGATCAGCGACACGGTTCTCGCGGCAGGCAATGTGCTGCTGCAGTCGTCCACCGGTGGCCTGGTTGTCAATAGCGCCATCACCAGCACGGGCGGCGCAATCTCGCTCGCTTCCAGCGGCACCATCGTGCAGCACGCCGACATTGGCGTCACAGGCAGAGGCAGCATCGACCTGGCCGCCAGCGGCAGCATTGCAATGGACAATGGCACCCGCATCAGCGGCAACGCCAATATCCGCGTGGCCGCAGGCACCGTCATGACGCTGGGTGCGGTCAGCACCACGGGCAACGTGAGCCTCATCGCGGGCAGCATCACCGATGCGGGCAACGTGGAAACCGACGTTACGGCATCGCAGTTGCGCCTGACCACGGCCAGCACCGGCAACACCGGCGCGGGCCTGGCCGGTTCGCACCTGCAGCTCAATGTTGGCACGCTGGCGGTATCGAGCGCTGGCGTGGGCGGCGTTTATCTGGACGCGGTCAACGGGATCGTCATTGGTTCTGTGGCCGACATTGGCGTGACACGCGTGAACGCTGACGGCAGCGTCGTCAGCGTGGTCGACGCCGGGTTCTCGGACCTGGTCTCGGCCGGCAATGTGGTGCTGGTCGCCAGCACCGGCAGCATCACCGTCACCGAGGGCGTGAGCGCAGCGGGCAACCTGCTGTTGCAGGCTGCCTCCGACATCGTCGCCGGCGCCGCAGTGACCGGTGCGGGTAATGTGAGCCTGAACGCGGGGCGCGACATCGTCCAGAACACCAACATCGTCAGCACCGGTGCGGGCAAGACCGTGGACCTGCTGGCCGTGCGCGACATTGGCATGGCCGCCGGCACGGGTTTGGTGAGCAGCAGCGGCAACATCGCTGCGCAAGCGGGCAACAACGTGACGGTCGCGATCATCTCGGCCGGTACGGCAGGCGTGCGCGTGGTTGCAGGTGCCAGTGTGATCGACGGCGCCAATGAGTCGGGCATCTTTGCGGGCAGCCTGCAACTGGTGGCGGGCAAGGCCATCGGCGCTGCCACCAACGCACTCGACACCACGGTGACGACGCTGTCCGCGCAAGCGGGCGGCGCCATCTACCTGCGCGAGACCGACGGCGTGACTGTCGATACGGTCAGCGTGCAGGTGAACCGCGTTGACGGGCGCGGCGTCGTAGCAGCCACGGTCAATGCGGCCCAGGCCAATCTGGCCGCCGGCGCCGACCTGGTGCTAGTCACCGGCGGCGCGCTGGTCGTCAGCGACAACGTCTCGGCGGCGGGCAGCATCTTGCTGCAGGCGACTGCGGACGACATCACTGTCAATAACGCCATCAGCACGGCCTTGGGTTCGGTCACGCTGTCCGCTTCCGGCGCCATTGCGCAAAAGGCAAACATCGGCAGCGCCACCACGGTGTCGCTGTCATCCGGCGGCGCCATCAACATGGATGACGGCGTCACCACCACCGCAGTTGGCAATGTGCGTTATGCAGCCGGCGGCACGCTGGCGCTGGGCAGCATCGTCAGCGCTTTGGACGTGAGCCTGTTGGCCGCAGCGATTGTCGACAGCGGCGCTGGCGACACCGACGTGACGGCCCGTTCGCTGCGCCTGGAAGCGACCGGCGGCGCCGGAATCACCGGCGCCCACCTGCAGGTAGCGGTAACGACGCTGGCCGCGCAGGTAGCCGGCAGCCTGTATGTGGACGGCATTGGCGCGATTGCGATTGGCAGCGTCGGGCCGGTTGCGGTCAGCCGCCTGGCGGCCGACGGCAGCGCCAGCGTTGTCACCGATCTTGCGCTCTCTGGCCTGACTTCCGCCGGTAGCATTGAACTGGCTGCGGGCAGCATTGCGCAGGCAGCGCAGATCAGCACCACTGGAATGGCAGGCAGCATTGTGCTGGTCGCCACTGGCGACATCACCATGGCGCCGGCAGCAACGAGCAGCACGGATCGCGGCGCGATCACTTACAGCGCGGGCGGCCAGATCGTCATTGGTCTGCTCGACGCGCGCAGCGTCATTGACCGTGTCAGCGGCTCGCGCGCTGGCCAGGCAGGCTGGGGCAGCGTTACGCTCGCAGCCGGCGGGGCCATCAGCGGCGCGGTCCAGGCCTTGCCTGCGCTCGATGTGATGGCAGGCGCGCTCACGATCAACGCAGCGGCGGCCGGTAGCGGCGCCAATGCGCTGGCGACTGACGTAGGCGTCTTTAGCGCCAGCATCGGCGCGGGCGGCCTGTACGTGGCGGCAGCCGAATCGCTGCACGTGGCGGCCGGCGGTGTTGCCGTCACTGGCAATGCGGTCCTGGGCGCGGCGCGAGACATCATCATTGACGCCGGCGTGACAGCCGGCGGCAATCTGCTGCTCGCATCAGGCGGCATGATCGTCACCAACGCCGGCTTGCTCAGCACCGGCGGCAGTATCAGCGCCATTGCAGGTTCGTCGCTGTTGCAGAACCAGGCGATCAGCACGGCAGGCGCGGGCAGCACGATTGACCTTGCCGCCGTGGGCACCATTGCGATGGCCGGCACGGCAAGTACCAGCAGCGCCAATGGCAACATCGCCTTGCATGCGCAGGATATTGAAGTGGGCATGATTTCGGCAGGCAGCGCCAACCTGAGCGTTGTAGCGGGTAACATGATCACGGACGGCCAGAACGCAGGCGCCACGCAAGGCGTCAAGCTGCGTGCGGCAGGCTTGCGCATGGCAGCCGGTGGCGCCATTGGCAGTATTGACAATCCGATCGAGATCGCGGTCAGCCAACTGGCCGCGCAAGCGGGCGGCGGCGACATCTCCTTGGTCGACACCGATGGCCTGGCAGTCAATGCGGCTGGCGTAGCGGCAAGCGTGAAGCGCGTCAGCGCCGATGGCAGCGCCACGCTGGTCACGGAAAGCGCCTTGATCGGCGTGGCTGCACCAGCGGGCAATATCACGCTGGCGGCGAGCAGCGGTCCGGTGGTCCTCGACGTGCCGCTGGCAGCGGGCGCGGGACGCGACGTGAGCGTCACGAGCGACACCTTCGTGGTGAACCAGCCGCTGGTTGGCGCGGGCGGCGAGCTCTTGATCATGCCTGCCAACCCGGCCCTGGGCATCCAGATCGGCGGCGCAGCAGCGGATGCTGCCGGCCAGCTGTACCTGGACAGCGCGTCGCTGGCTAACCTGAAGGGCGGCTTTGACGACGTTGTCATCGGCGCCGGTTCGCTGGCGCCGGGCCAGGACATCGACATCGATGGCCGCACCGTTCCGGTCGTGTTCCGCGATGGCCTGGTCTTGAATGTGTCCGGTCCGGGCAGCGTGATCAGTGTCGAAGGCCAGCTGACGGCCGATTCGCTCGAAGCACGTTCTGCGGTAACGATCGTCGGCGTGGTGACGGTAACGTCCGGTAACGGCGCACTCGCAGGCGGCGACATGCTGTTCAACGAGAACATCGATGGCGCCACCGGCAACGACCGGCTGACGCTGGCCGCAGGCGGCGACAGCATCGTCTTTGGCGGCCCGATTGGCGCCACCACGGCGCTGGCCTCGCTCACCATCAATGGCGCGGCCAACGTCAGCTTTGCCGACGCGGTGACGGTCAACGGCGACGTTGTCATCAACGCCACCGGCGTGGTGCGCTTTGACAGCCTGCTGACGCTGGAAAGCGGTTCGCTGGTGATTCGCGGCGCGAGTGAAGTGATCATCGGCGACGTCGTGCTGCACGCCGTCGACGGCCAGTTCATCGTGCAGGCCAATACCCTCACGCTCAACGGCGACGTCAACGGTGCGGCCAACGTGCTGCTGCGTCCAAGCGACATGGCGCGCGACATCGTGGTCGGCGGCGCTGCTGCCGGCGCCTTCAATATCAGCGCCGGCATGCTGGCGCACCTGTCAAGCGCCGACAGCCTGGTGATCGGCGTGCAGGGCAGCGACGGCCACGCGGCTGTGGGTGCCGGCAACGTCACGCTCGCACCAATCGACCTGGGCGCCATCACGGCCGCGCCGGTCAAGGTGTTCGGCACCAGCATCACGCTCGCGCAGGGCGCCGGCAGCCTTCAGGCATCGAGCATCGTGCTTGACGGGCGCAACGGCGTTGTGCTGCACGACAGTGTGGCTGCCAGCGCGGGCGACGTGGTGATCTACAGCGTCGCGGGCGCGATCGCGATGGATGCCGGCACGGCGGTGACGTCGAGCGCGGCGGTGGTGTTGAACGCGGCGGGCACATTGGGTGTGGCGCAAGTCAATGCCCAGCATGTGGTGCTGCGCAGCACCAGCGGCGGCATCGTCGACGTCAACGGCGACAATGCCGTCAACGTGGTCGCTGCGACCGTGTCGCTGTACGGCTACGGCGCGCCAGTGGGCACCGGCAACCCGATCGAAGTGCAGTCCCCGGCCATTTACCTGGCCGCCCGCACCGGCATCGAATTGCAGGATACGGGCGCGGATGGCCGTACCCACTTCTACGTGCTCGACGGCGCGACGATGTACGAGCAGGCGGTAGGCATTGGCGAAGTTACGCGCCGCACCGAAGACCCGACCCCTGCGACGGTGCCGCACGCACCAGCGCTGGCCACCCCGGCGCCGCTGTCCTTCTTTGGCGCGCCCGCCTTTGCCTCGGCTGAAGGCGGCAGCACGGTGGCAAGCTACCTGGCCGGATCGATCGCGCTGGACAAGGCGGTCAGCGGTCTGCTGTCGGCCACCAGCCAGGGTATTGGCAAGGCGGCAATGAGTACGGGTGCGCTTGGCTTGCAAGGTGCTGGCGGCGCGCAGGCCGAAGAAACGCTGGCGTTCGACTACTGGCTGGAGGATCTCGCTATCTGAGCATGATTTCAAGCAATCAGGCGGCAAAGCGGGCCAGGTATTCTGGCGGTCGGGTAAAGATATGGTACATGCATGTCAATACACGTCCGCCAGACTTACCCTCTCTGCGTGGATTTATTCCTACAGCTCTAGTTAAATTACTTGACAGCAAAACCAAAAGCCATCGACACTGGCCTCCTTCGCTCGTACTGTCTCGGGCTGTCACAAGGGGTCGGAATGCGTTGTCTACACACTGCCAACAAGCGCGGCCATGCGCCAGCGATAATGGTGCGCCGCTCGCTGATCGGAACTGCACTCGTATTGCTGAGCGCGTGCGGCGGCGGCGGTGGCGGCGGTTCCGCGCCGGCGCAGCCGCCGGTTGTCGTCCCGCCCCCGCCGGACGTGCTGGCGGTAAACTCCGGCGTTGCCATCCAGGGTCTGACCGGGGAGGCTGTGCTGTCGTTCCGTCCGGCGCTTCTGGCGGCGGCAACCTACCCGGTGGGCATGAGCTTTACGATCACCGGGGCCACCGGCGGCATTGCCTGTTCGCCCGGCGTGGATTTTTTCGTCGTCGCAGCTTCCAACGTCAGCGCCACGCCGGCGGCCAGCACGACCGGCCGCCTCACGCTTGACGCCGGCTCCGTCAACCGCCAGGTCGATCTGGCCATTTGCAGCGGCGCGGGCAGCGCCGACAAGACGCTCAGCTTTGCCTGGAACGATGGCAACGCAAGCGGCGTAGCGAGCGGCCTGTTGCGCGCCAGCGCAAGCAGCACGCTTGAACTGAGCAAACGTATCAACGACACCGGCATCACCACCTGCGCCAGCCTGGCTGCAGTGGGCCTGGCTTGTCCGCAGGCGGGCCTGGCCGGGCAAGACGCCGAGCTTGGGCGCGACGGCACGGCAGCGATTACAGGGCAGGGCGGCTTTCGAGTGTCAGCCTTCATGCTCACCACCTTGCCCAATTCAAGCTGCGTGCAAGATGGCGTGACCGGGCTGGTTTGGGAAGGCAAGACTGCCAGCGGCTTACACAGCGCCAACGCCACCTATACCTGGCGCAGTGCGGCAGCGGCCAACGGCGGTGCCATCGGCACCGGCAATGGCGGCGTGTGCACCGGCAGCGTGTGCGACACCGATGCGTTTGTCGCGGCCGCCAACAGCGAGCGCACCTGCGGTTTTTCTGACTGGCGCCTGCCGCACGCGGACGAGCTCTCGGGCATTGTCGACAGCGGCGCGAGCGCTGCGCCGACCATCCCCGCCGCGTTTGCCAACCAGGCCGCAGCCACTTACTGGACCGATTCGCCAAAAGCGGGCGACAGCGCGGGCGCGTGGGCGGTTGACTTCAATAGCGGCGCCGTTACCGCGCAGGCCAAATCGACAGCCAATCGCATCCGCCTGGTCCGTGGCCGGTGAACCCTTTGAGCGCCATTACTTCACCTATGTCTCGCGGAGCCACCATGTATAAACAATTGCGTCAGCGCACCCTCGTACTGGCCGCGCTGCTGGCAGCCATTGTCCCGTCGGCGCAGGCCGCCTGCAATGGCGCCGACATCGTCGCCGACACGCCGGACACCCGTTTCACTGTCGCAACCGACACCGTTCTCGACAAGGCCACGGGGCTGACCTGGAAGCGCTGCGCGGAAGGCTTGTCCGGCGCCGATTGCGCCGCCGGCGCTGTGCTGACGGGCACCTGGGCCGAGGCCCTGGCGCGCGTCGCCACCGTCAATGCCGCGTCCGCCACACTGGGTGCAGGCGCGAACGACTGGCGCCTGCCGAACCGCAATGAACTGGCGACGCTGGTTGAACGCAAGTGCACCAACCCGGCAATCAACGCCACGGTATTTTCCCGCACGCCAGCCCAGAGCTTCTGGACGGGGTCGCCCTATGCGCTGAATGCTGCCCTCGCATGGTATGTCGACTTCAACGCTGGCGACGTGGGTCCTGCCTTCAAGACCGGAGCAAAAAACATCCGACTGGTCCGTGGCGGGAACTGAACGGCGGCGCGCGCGCCGTGGATGTGCAAGAACACTGATGTCGGGCCGCTGTACCACAGCGTCCCACCCTTACCAAACCAATGGAGATCTACATGTTTAAACAAGTCGTTCCTGTCAATCAGCAGCGTCACGCCGGGAAAAAAGTCAAGCAGGTTGAAGGTTTTGAATTTGCTTCCAAATTCCACATCGCTTACGTGACAACGCACGAATTTGTCAGGTCGGCAGCGATTTATCCGCTGGTGTTTATCGAAGACAAGGAAAAAGATGAGTTCCGCCCGGTTGCCCTGATGGGTCTGGATGCTGGCGAGAACCTGTTCGTCGACGCCAACGGCAAGTGGGCAGCTTCCTACATTCCGGCGATCATCCGCCGCTATCCGTTCGCCTTGTCGCAGGCAAGCGAAGACGGCCGGTTCCTGGTGTGCGTCGACGAGGGCAGCGACCTGATCAATGACACCGAAGGCCAGCCACTGTTCAACGAAAAAGGCGAGCCGACCGAAGTGATCGAGAACGTCAAGCGCTATCTGTCAGAACTGCAACAGATGGATGCGGTCACCACCGAATTCTGCAAGTTTTTGGCGGAGCACAACCTGTTCGTTCCACTGAACATGCGCGTGCGCCAGAATGACCAGTTCAAGAATATTTCCGGCTGCTACGTCATCAATGAAGAGCGCCTGAACAATCTGTCGGACGAGCTGTTCCTGGACGTGCGCCGCAAGCATTACCTGCCTGCCATCTACGCCCAGCTCACATCGCTGTCGCAGATCGAACGCCTGGTCATGCTCAAGGACGAGAAATCGGCCAAGTAAGTTGTGCCGGCTGGCCGCGCGCAAGTGCGCGCTTCAGCCACACCGACGCCGGCCGCGCTCTGCGGGCGGCGTTTGTTTTTGTCATTCCCCATTTGTCTTTTGCTGGTAAGCCATGTCTGCACGTACCCGAATAACCTTGCTGGCACTGGCCGTGGCCGCCGCGGCGACCGTCGCCGTCACGCCCGCCATCTGCGCCGCGCCCCCGCCCGCTGTGCTCAAGCCGCTGGCCGGCAGCGTCACGCTCACGCCCAAACTGTTGCTGCAACTGGTCGTCAGCCGCAGCGCCGAAGTGCGCTACAGCCGCGCCCAGATCGAGGTGGCGGGCGAACTGAGCAAGGCTGAAGAAGCGCTCTACGAAGTGGTCTTGTTCGGCAACGGGCGGCGCGACGGTGGAGAGCGCCAGCGCACCGTCGAAGAGCGCATTTCCAGCATTGCCACCAGCCGCCTGAACGTGCTGGACGAACTCAATTCCACCGCTGAAGTGGGCATCCGCGAACGCTTGCCGACGGGCGCCGACCTGTCGCTGAGCTATCGCTTGCGCGAACGGCGCAACAACATCATTGGCAGCGGCGCGGCCGGCGACACCGAATACGACGGCGCCATCGTGCTCAACTTCAAGCAACCGCTGCTCAAGGGCGCCGGCAACAAAGTGGTGGAGACGGACTTGCGCGTCTCGCGCCTGGAATACCGGATCGCCACCCTGCAGTACCGCCAGCAACTGCTCAAGACCGGCAACGATGCGCTGGCCCTGTACTGGCAGCTGTACCGCGCCCATGAAGTGAGCGCCATCCGGCAGCGGGCACTCGATTTCGCGCAAAAAGTGCAGGCCGATACGGCGGCGCGCATCGACGCCGGCAAACTGGCCGCCAGCAATGGCATCGAATCGAAGGCGGCGGTGCTGCTGCGCGAAGTGGAACAGATCCGCGCCCAGCAGGGCGTACGCGAAGCCGAATCGCGCCTGGCCACGGTGCTCAACATCGCCGGGCTGGAACAAAGCGGCATCACGCTGGTGCTGCCGACTGGCGCCCCGAATCCGACCGCATTCAACCTCGGTACCGCAAAGTGGCGCTATGAGCATGCGCTCGAGCGCTGGCCGGCGCTGTCCATTGCGCAACTGCGCGCCGAGCAAGCCGGCCTGCGGCTCGACTTCGCCCGCAACCAGAGCTTGCCCACGCTCGACCTGCTGATCACTCGTTCGAATACCGGCCTCTCCAATGAAAACGATATTGCGCGCACCGTGACCGAAGGGGCGCGCTACCAGAACTGGTCGATCGGCCTGAACGTGGAAGTGCCGCTGGAAGGCAACCAGCGCGCCCGCTCGCAGGCCCGGGCCCAGGAGGCGCGCGTGCGCCAGGCCAACATCGAAATCGATTCGATCCGCACCGCCTTGGGCAACGACGTGCGCTCGCGCTGGGACCAGGCGCGCGGCGGCCAGGATGAACTGGCCCGCATGCAGGGCGACATCGACCTGCGCAACGAATTGCTGCGCATTGAAAAAGTGCGCTACGACGCCGGCATGGCGCCGCTGTCGCAGCTGCTGCAGCGCGAATCGGAATTGACCGAGAGCCGCCAGCGCCTGGTTGAAAGTGCGGCGCGCCTGGGCCAGGCCAACGACGCACTGCTGTTTGCCGACGGCAGCCTGCTCGATCACTACGCCATTACCTTGAAAGACTGATATGCCATCCGCAGTTTGCAATCGTGCCCGTCACGTCGCCGCCCGCCTGACCCTGGCGGCCCTGTGCGCCGGCGCCGCCTGCCAGGCCATGGCCGAGCAATTCGTCGGCCTGGTGCATCCGGTGCAGGAAGTCGCGCTCAGCATGGGCGTGGGCGGCGTCGTGTCGCGCCTGAATGTGCGCGCCGGCCAGGCCGTCAAGGCCAACCAGGTGCTGATGGTGCTGGACGACCGCATGCAGATGCTGGAAGTGAACCGGCGCCAGGTGATCTGGCGCGACAACAGCGAGCTGGACGCCGCGCGCGACCGCGCGCGCACCTTGCAAACCATGTACCAGAACACCAAGCGCGTCTTCGACAGCACCGCGTCGATCAGCCGCGATGAACTGGCGCGCCTGGAAGTGGAGTACTCGGCCGCGCGCGGCCGGGTCGAACAGCTGGTGGCGCAAAAGCGCCGTGAAAAAATCGAGTATGACGGCGCCATGCAGGAACGCGCGCTGCGCGACATGACGGCGCCGCGCGCCGGCGTGATCACCAAAGTGGCGGCCAGGGCGGGCGAATGGGCCAAGCCGGGCGAAGCGCAGATGGTGCTGGTCGACGCGTCGACCTGCTACCTGAGCACGAACGTGCCGCTCAAGGCAGTGCCGGGCTTGAAAGCGGGCCAGGCGATCGAAGTGCGCTTCGAGGCTGCATCGGGCAGCGCGCCGGTGATGGGCAAAGTGGCGCTGGTTTCCAGCGTGGCCGACCCTTCCAGCGGCCTGGTGGAGATCCGGATCGACCTGCCGAACCGCGCCTTGAGCATCCGTCCCGGCATCAAGGGCTTTATCGAGCTGCCGCTCGCGCGCCGGTAAGCGGCATGCCACGCCTCCTTTCTGAACAGACCCCGCCATGAATCGCCCAACAGAGTTGCCGCCATTTTCGCCCGAGGCAGCAACGCCGCCCCCGGGGCTTGACGCCGCCGGCCTGGTGGCAGCGCTGCAGCAGCACCGGCGCGAGCGGCGCGGGCGCAACCGCGCCGACTACTGGAGCACCTATTGCGCCCTGATGCGCGCGCTGTGCCGCGCCACGGCCGTGCTGCTGATCCAGCGCACCGAAGCCGGCTGGACGGTGCTGGGCGCGGAAGCCCAGGGCGACGACTGGGCCCTGCGCAACTGGGAAAAAGTGCTGGAAAAGCGCGGCGAGCGCACCCTCGAAAAAGGATTTGCCTTTACCCCGATGCAGGACGACGCGGGCCGCCTGCGCATCCTGGCCGTGGTGCAAACGACCGGGATCGGCGAAGCGCTGCTGGTGATGGACATCCCGGAGCGCGAACGCGGCCAGCTTAATGAACTGCTGATGCGCGCCTTGCTGGTGGCCGACTTCGGCGAACCGGAGGCCCCCGAAGCGGCGCCCGCCGGCGCGGGGCTGCTCGACCTGGCAGCCCAGGTGGTGGCCGAAAAACATTTTGAAGCAGCTGCCCTGGTACTGGTGAATAACCTGGCCGCCGGTGTGGGCGCCAGCCAGGTGGCACTGGGCTGGACTGCGGACGGCGCCGTGCGCACCGTGGCGATTAGCCACCTCGACCGCTTTGAGCGCAACACGGAAAACGTGCAGCTCATGGACGAGGTGTTTGACGAAGCGCTCGGCCACAATGGCCCGGTCTGGTACGCAGCGGGTGAAGACAGCGCGCCCCTGGCCGCGCACGGCAAGCTGGCGCGCGTGCTCGGGATGGCGCGCGTGCACACGCTGCCGCTGGCGGCGAGCGGTGCGGCCGGTGTAGGTGGCAAGGGCGAGGCAGCCGGCGCCGTGCTGCTGTTCGGCTTTGCCCAGGAGCCGGCCCAGCGGCCCGACGAAGCGGAACTGCGCCTCATGTTTGGTTTCTTGCAGCCGTGGCTGGAACAATTGCGCCAGCGCGACCGCTGGTGGGGAGCGCGCCTGCGCGACTGGACGCGCGCGCGTCTGGCGCGCTGGCTTGGCCCGGGCAAGGTGTGGACGCGGGTGCTGGTGGCCACGGCGTCGGCGCTGCTGCTGTTTGTCCTGCTGGGCAGCATGAGCTACCGGTTCGAGGCCAGCGCCCAGCTCACCACCGACAGCACGCGTTTGGTCAGCGCCCAGTTCGACGGCCGGATCGACGCGGTGCAGGCCAGCGCCGGCGACGTGGTGCGCAAGGGCGCGCTGCTGGCCAGCCTCGACACGCGCGAACTGCGCCAGCAGCAGCTTGAACTGGGCGCCGACCGCCAGCGCCTGGAAGCGGAAGCGGACAAGGCGCGCGCCGCCGGTTCGCTGGCCGAACTGGGCGTGGCCGAAGCGCGCTTTGCCCAGGCCGACGCGCGCCTGACCCGGATTGAACAATACCTGGCCCAGGCCCAGGCGGTGGCGCCGTTCGATGGCGTGGTGGTGGCCGGCGAGCGCAAGGACTTGCTCAACGCCCCCGTCAAGAAAGGCGACAACCTGTTTCGGGTGGCCCGCATCGACGGCCTGTATGTGGAGATCATGGTGGCCGAGCGCGACGTGCGCTACATTTTGCCCAACGCCACCGGTGAATTGCGCCTGCTGGCTAGGCCCGGCCAGTCGATCGCGTTTACGCTCTCGAGCGTGATTCCGGTGGCCCAGGTCAAGGGCCAGGAAGGCAACCATTTCCTGGTCAAGGCCAAGCTTTCGCAAGCGCCGGAAGCGTGGTGGCGCCCTGGCATGAGCGGCATGGCCGTGATCGACGGCGGGCAGCGCAACGTCGGCTGGATCCTCACGCACGGCCTGGTCGACAGCCTGCGGATGAAGCTCTGGTGGCTCGGTTGAAGCAGGCCACGACATGAGCAGCGCGGTCTTTAGCGATTCGTGGTTCCGCATCGCCCAGGCCCGCGTGGCACTGCCGGCCAGCACGCGCGTGGAACGCCAGCAATTTGGCGGCGAGCCGTGGTACGTGCTGCATGACAGCTTCACGCACCGCTACTTTCGGATCACGCCGCAAGCGTATGCCTTCATCGCCACGCTCACCCCCGAGCGCACGGTGGAACAAGCCTGGCTCGACTTTATCGCCACCCGCCCGGACGAGGCTCCGGGCCAGGAAGACGTGGTCCGCATCCTCTCCCAGCTGCACCTGGCCAACATGCTGTACTTCCAGGAGCTGCCCGACAACCAGGCCATCTACCGGCGCGGGCAGACGCAGCGCCGGCGCGAGCTGCAAAGCAAACTGATCGGTTTTCTGTACACCCGCATTTTCCTGTTCGATCCGGACCGGCTGCTGGGGCGCTGCAGCAAGCTGATCGCCCTGACCACCGGCCCCGGTGCACTGCTGACGTGGCTCTTGGTGGTGCTGGCCGGCGCGGCCACTGCCGTGCAGAACTGGGGCGCGCTGTCCAACCATTCGCAAGGCTTGTTCTCGCTGTCGAACCTGCCGTGGCTGATGGTGAGCTTGACGGGCATGAAGCTGCTGCATGAAACCGGCCACGCCTTTGTCTGCAAGCGCTTTGGCGGGTCGGTGCACGCCTTTGGCGTCATGTTCCTGATCCTTACGCCGCTGCCGTATGTGGATACCGCTTCCACCTGGGGCTTCAAGAGCCGCTTCGAGCGGGCGCTGGTGAGCGCCGCCGGGATGCTGGTTGAACTGTTTCTCGCTGCCATAGGTGCGCTGGTCTGGGCGCATACCAGTACCGGCGTGATCAACAGCCTGGCGTATAACGTCATGATCGTGGGGTCGGTGTCCAGCCTGCTGTTCAATGGCAACCCGCTGCTGCGCTTTGACGCCTATTACATTCTGGCCGACCTGATCGACATTCCCAATCTGTACCAAAAGGCGCAACAACACTGGATGTACCTTGGCGACCGTTACCTGCTGGGCAACCGGAACGCCGAAACGCCGGCCGTCACGTCGCGCGAACGGATCTGGTTTACCACCTACGGCGTCTCTGCGCTGGTGTACCGGCTGCTGGTGTCGACCGGCATCATCCTGGTGGTGATGGACCAATGGTTCCTGGTAGGGATGTTCATGGCCGTGGTGACGGGCTTGACGCTGCTGATCTGGCCGCTCAAGAAACTGTTCCAGCACTTGAATGGACCCAAGCTGGCCGGCATCCGGCGCCAGGCTTTCACCCGCGCCGCGCTGATGCTCGGCACTTTGGTTGCCGTTGTGCTGTTCATGCCGTTTCCCAACGCGATCCGCGCGCACGGCGTGTTGCAATCGAACGAATCGGCAGTGCTGCACACCGCCAGCGAAGCTATTTTGAAAGAACTGGTGGCCGCCAGCGGTGCGCAATTGCGCGCGGGCGACCCGATTGCCATCTTGGTCAATCCGGAACTCGACTACGACTATGAGCTGGCACGCCAGCAGAGCACGGAACTGGAAGTGCAATACCGCCAGTCGCTGCAGCGCAACCTGGCCGACAGCGCGCCGCTGGAACAGCGCCTGCAAGCCTTGACTGCGCAGATGGCTGAACTAGACCGCCTGCGCGCCCAACTGGTGGTGCGCGCGCCCCATGCGGGCCGCTGGGTGGCCGCTGCCGGCCTGAATGAGCGGCGCGGCGGCTGGATGCCGCGCGGCCACACCCTGGGCGAGCTGGTGTACGACAGTAACTATCGCTTCGTGGCCGTGGTGCCGCAGGAACAGGCCGACGAATTGTTCAGGCACAGCCAGGCCGGCGCGCAGCTGCGCCTGGCGGGCCAGGCCGACGTTACGCTCAGCGTGCCAAGCTACACCTTGATTCCCTACCAGCGCGACAAGCTCGCCTCCAGCGCGCTCGGCTTTGCCGGCGGCGGCGAAATCGCCGTCAAGCCCGGCGACCAGAGCGGCGAAGCGAGTGCCGAGTCCTTTTTTGAGGTGCGCGCCGCCTTGCCGGCCGACCTGCAAGGCGCGCAGAAAGCGGGCTTGACGGTGCTGCCGGGCATGTCCGGCGTACTGCGCATCAAACTGCCGGGCGAGCCTTTGTTTGCGCAGGCTAGAAAAGCCTTGCAGCAATTGTTCCAAAAGCGTTATGGCCTTTAATTTCCAGCAGCGGCGCGCCATCATGGGCGCAGCCGCCGTGGCGCTGGACGCGGCCGCCCGCATGGACCAGGCTGCACTGGCCGCGACCATCGAGCGCGGCCGCGCCGGTTTGCGGCGCGCCTGCGCATTAGGACAAGCCAACGGCGGGACCGCGCGCGCTGATGCGCTGGCGGCACTGGCATGCGCCAGCCGCGCCGCCTTCGGCCAGGCGCCCACGCCGGACGAGCTGGGCGCGGCGCTGGGCATGTACCTGGGCTATGCCGTGCAGACAGGCCACCTGGCGGGCAACGCGCTGGCCGTGGCCCTGTGCGCGGTGTTGCAAGCCTGGAGCGGACGCAATTGCCACGTGGTGTGCGGGGGCGAACAGGCCGCCGCGCGCGACACGGTCCGTTTTCAGGCGCTGTTCCAGTTGTGCGGCTGCAGCAGCGCGGCGCTGGGGCCGGGCATGCAGGCAAGCGACGCCGAAAGCGCCTACGCCAGCGACGTGCTGTACGCCAGCGCGCGCCAGTTGCTCTCCGATGTGATGCGCGAGCAACTGTTGCTTGACGGCGCCACCAGTCCCATCCGGCGCCATTTGCGCTCGGCCGGCCAGGGCGCGGTGCCGCTGATGCGTGCCAGCTCGGTGGCTATTGTTGCCGACATTGAAGCGGTGCTGGCCGACGATGCGTCGAGCCCGGTGATGTTGAGCGCGGCCGGCCAGCTGACCGTGCTGAACCTGGCCACGCTGGCGGCGCTGGAGCTGGTGGCCAGCCTGCAGCCGGAGGTCGACTACCTGATCGACACCAGCTTCGCGTGGCAAGTGCAGTTTACGCCTGGCGGAGAACACCGCCTGCACGAGCTGGCGGCCACGCTGTTGCCGGTCTACTGGCGCCACCCGCGCCGCTGCGCCGACCTGGTGAGCATGGCGATCCTGGCGCGCGACGTGCTTGAGCCGGACCGGCATTATGTGGTTCAGGAAGGGCGGGTGATGATCGCCGACGACAACGTCATGCGCTTGCTGGCAGGACGCGTCTGGCAGCAGGGGCCGCTGCAAGCGATCGAAGCGCGCGCGCAGGTGCCCTTGTCCACGCCGCCGCGCACCATTGCACGGGCCGCTTTTCAGTCATTTTTTCCGCGCTACGAACGGCTGGCGGGCGTGGGTCGCAACCTCGACGGGCTGGGGCGCGAATTGCGCGCCTGCTACGGTCTGCAAGTGCTCGCGCTCGGCGAGGGCCGTGCTGCGGCGCCCGCCCAGTGCCGCTATGAATTTGCCGACCGGGATGCCAAACTGCGCGCCTTTGTCGACTTGATCGTCGACATCTCCACCGGTGGCACGCCCGTGGTGGCCACCGCGCCGCGCAGCGTGGACCTGGCGGCGGTCGGGCGCTTGCTGGTTGAGCGCGGCGTCGCTTTCCAGCTGGTTGACGGACGCGATCGCTCAGCCGACACGCAGACGCTGGCCAACGCCTCAGCCGATGGCAAAGTCACGCTGCTGGCCGGAGCGAGCCTGCGCAGCGGCGAACTGACCTTGAGCGACAAGCTACACGTGCGCCCCTTGCTGCTGGAGCACTGGGACTTGCAGCGCGCCGACCAGGCGTTTTTTGCGCTGGGGGAGGACGCCGTGGTGTTCGCCGCGCACGATGAATTGGTGGAGCGTCCCTTGCCGGGGTGGGGCACTGCGCTGCGTTATCTGCTGCGCCACCGTGCCAGCGCCGTCTTCGGCGCCAAATACATTGTCAGGCTGTCGCAATGGCATGTGAACCGCCATGGCAGCCGCTACCGCGAATCGATGGCGTTGCGCGAAAGCCAGCTGGACGAACAGCTCGCTTTCTCGCGCAAGGCTTAGCATGGCGAGCGCTCCGCGCGTGATCGACGATTTTCTGGATCGGGAATTGTTCCTCTCGCTACAGGCTAAGCTGCTGGCGCCTTCGTTTGCCTGGGAAGAAAGCGCTATTCTTTCTGAGAAAGCGGCCGCGCACCTCGCTCCGTCCGAGAATGTGCAGCAGGTGCACGGCTTCTACCTCGTGAAGCGCGGCATCCGTTTTAGTTCGCCGACGCTGGAGATTGTGCGGCCCGTCATCAACAAGCTCAATCCCCTGGCCCTGCTCAAGGCCAAAGCAAACCGCACCGCGCGCACGGACCGGCACATCGAATACGGCTTGCATGTGGATACGCGGCGGCCCGGCGCCACCACGGCGATTTTCTATTTGAACACCAATAATGGCTATACGCTGTTTGGCGACGGCCAGCAGGTGGCCAGCGTGGCAAACCGTATCGTCATCATCGATGCCGCCACGCTCCACACCGGCGCGTCTTGCACGGACGCCGAGTACCGGATGGTATTGAACCTCAACCTGATGTTGGCTGCGCCCTGATCAACGCTGGTAGAAGGCGTCGCCAACAACCATGACGTCAATCTTGGAATCGTAGAAAAGTTCGATGGCTTGTTCGGGAAACGCTGCGATGGGTTTTCCAGCCAGGTTGAGGCTGGTGTTTAACAGGATTGGGCAGCCCGTCAGCGTATGGAAAGCGGCGAGCAGCTGCCGGTAGGCCGGGTTGCCGTCACCGACGAGCTGAACCCGGCAGGAACCGTCAACATGCGTGATGGCAGGGAAGGTGCCGGAGCGCAGCTGGCAGGTGTAGAGCATGAAGTCGTCGGCAAAGCCGTCGAAATAATCGCTGAAATGTTCCTTGAGAACGGAGGCGCCGAAGGGCCGGTATTGCTCCCGGTGCTTGACCGTGTTGATCCGCTCCTTCCCCTGCTGCAATCTTGGATCCATGAGGATGGAACGGTTGCCCAGCGCGCGCGGACCAATCTCGCCAAAGCCCTGGTACCAACCGACGATTTTGCCTTCGGCAAGCAGCTTTGCCGCGCGCTGTATGGTTGCGTCGGTTGGCGCGGCGACTGCGCAATCGGACTGCGCCCATGGAAACGCGGGCATGGACAGCGGCGCCTGGCCGTGCTCTTGCCGGAGCCATTCGAGGGCGCCCAGGCTCAGGCCTTCGTCGGACGCGTGGGGCGCGATGACGAGCTTGGGGAACACTTGCCTGAACATGGAATTCCACACGACGTTTTGCGCCACGCCCCCGGAGTAGGAGATGGTGTCGCCGGCATCGGCAAACTGCTTGAAGAAGTCGACCAGCATCGCGCCCATTTTGGCGTGCACGGTAGCGATCCAGTCCAGGTGGCTGAGCTTGCCCACCAGCGCATCGCCTTTGTAGGCGTACCAATGGCTGACCGACCAAAGCTCCTTGATCTGCAGGAAGGTGAAGCGGTCGAGGTAGTCGAAGTAGCCCTGGTCGAGCCGGCCGTATGCTTGCAGGCCCATGACTTTGCCGGCGATGTCGTTGTAGTGACCGTAGGTGATGTCGAGCAGCTTGCCCGCCTCGCGGATGCCCCATCCGATCGAGCCGTTGCGGATGTCGCCCGCTGCAATGAGCCGGCCGGCCTTGTACACACTCCACGGGCGCCCGTCGCCCAGGCCATCGATGACAATCTGTAGGGCCGGGGTTTGGGTCTCCAGCATCCAGGTGCTCAAGGCATGCGAATAATGATGGCTTGCGAACCAGCCCTGGCGCACGCCGAGGTAAGCGCACAGCCTGGGCGAGAGACGTTCAGCCTTGGAGGCGTCGCGCGCAAGCCGGTTCAGGACCTGCGGACCAAGTTCGCCCTTGAGCGCGGCCGGCAAGGCGCCGGGGTCAAAGCTGAAGACGATGTCGTCAATGGCGTCGATGTCGAGGTCCCAGATAGATTCGGCCTCGCGCTTCCAGTCCAGCAGCGCGTGGAAATGAAACCGCTTTTCCTGCTTGCGCCGTTCCAGCTTGAGGTACCTGACAACACGCCCGTCGTGAAAGCTCATGTTGACGTCGTGCCCGGGCATCGATACCGATAATAGTTTCATGGATAGTCTTGGGAGGTCGGTAACGCGCGGTAATGATGGTCAGTTCAGCCATCGGGATGCAGCTTGCTCGAGTTCCATTGTAGCAAACAGGATTAGCGGGATCGGTCATTGCTATAAGCGTTAACTAACGTACAGACTGCCGCTGATGGCGGACATAAGTTTGGATTAAAAATAGGAGATCGCCATGCTGCTGAACCGCTTTCGCAATCTACTGGTGGGAATCATTCTTGGGATGATGCAGACCAATTTGATCGGCTGCAGCAGTGGCGGTGACGGTAGCGTCACCTCTGCTCCATTACAGGGCGCTCTGTCATTGACAATTAGCGGCCTGCCGTCCGGGGTGGCGGCCCAGATCACGGTGACCGGCCCGGGAGGCTTCAGCCGGGCCGTGACTGCCAGTCAGGCATTGAACTCGCTCGCGCCGGGTAACTATACCGTCTCAGCTGAGCGCATAACCAGCGGCTCGCTCGGCTACACGCCGCTCCCGGTGAGCCAGGCCGTCGCGGTGACTGCGGGCAGTACCGGCGCCGCGAATGTCACATATAGTGCGGCGGCGCTGACGCTGGCCTTGCGCGAGATCGCCAGCGTGCCAGGCGCGGTGTTCGCGGCCGCACCCGAAGGCGACAGCCGCCTGTTCATCGTCGAGCGCGCCGGAAGGATCCGGATCGTGCAAAGTGGCGCTTTGCTCGCCTCGCCGTTCCTTGACATCAGCAGTCGGGTATCGACCCAGGGTGAGGGCGGTTTGCTGTCAATTTCGTTCCACCCGCAATACGCCAGCAACGGCCTCCTGTTTTTGTATTACACCGATCTGGGCAACAATATTGTCGTTGAGCGCCACCGTGCGTCAAGCAACCCCAATTTGGCCGACTCCGGCTCTGGGCTGGAAATCATTCGCGTTGCCCATCCCAACTTTAGCAATCACTTCGGCGGGACGGTCGCGTTTGGGCCCGATGGGATGTTGTACGCCGGGACCGGTGATGGCGGCGGTGGAGGAGATCCGGCCGGCAATGCCCAGAATCCCGCCTCGCTTCTGGGCAAGATGCTGCGGCTGGATGTATCGGCCTCTACCCTCATGCAGCCCTATGCGGTGCCTTCCACCAATCCGTGGTTCAACGACCCGGGCGGGCGGCGCGCTGAAGTGTGGGCGCTGGGTTTGCGCAATCCGTGGCGCTATACCTTTGACAGCGGCAATTTGTACATTGCGGACGTGGGCCAGGCGCGGCGCGAGGAAGTCAACATCGCCGCCACCAGCCAGGGCGGCCAGAATTACGGCTGGAATACCATGGAGGGCACGCAGTGCTACGGCGCCGCCGCCTGTGTTCAGGGTGGCCTGACGCTGCCGGTTTTCGAATATGACCATGGCGACAATGGCGCGAATGGCTGTTCGATCACCGGTGGCTACGTTTATCGGGGCAGCGCAATTGCCGAGCTGGCAGGGCACTATTTTTACTCGGACTATTGCAAGGAATTTTTGAAGAGTTTCTTGTATTCCGGCGGTACGGTCAGCGCCAGGAGTGACTGGGTGAAACCTGACATTGGCAACGTGCTTTCGTTCGGGCGGGAAGGCAACGGTGAATTGCTGCTGATTGCTGGCAGCGGGAAAGTGTACCGGATCGTGCGGGGCGGGTAGGGTGGGAGCTTGTTTCCGCAATCGGTCTTGATAGTCGGCTACGCCGTTAAGTCTACAACAGGAATAGCAATAGTTTATTTGCTCGGCCCCATGATGCCGATGGTCTGGCCCGGCTTGATCTCGAGCGACAGGTTTTCGTACACCAGCGGCAAATGCTCGCCATACTTGAAGGCGATATTTATCGATCTGGATCAGGCCATACCTGGCCGTGTCGCGCGACGTTATCACCGAGTAGGGATCCACCGGCGCGTTCATCAGGTCGCCCAGGCGCGCTACCGACAGGCTGGCCTGCTGGAACTGCTGCCACAAACCGACCAGGCGCAGCATGGGCTGGGACTAGCGTCCCGAAAACATCTGGAACGCGACCAGCATGCCGATGGTAAACGAGCTGTTGTGCATGACGGTGTAGGCGCCGATCCCGAGGGTCAGCAGGCTCATCAATTGTTCGAGCAGGTTGGACGCCGTGTTGTAGGTGTTCGCCAGTTGCTTGGTGGCAAAGCCCGCTTGCAGGTAGCTGGCCAGATAGCCGCTGTAGCGGCTGTTCAATTGCGGCTCGAGCTGGAGCGACTTAACCGTTTCCAGCCCGACCATGTATTCGGTGAGAAAAGCCTGGTTGCGCGCGCCCATCGTGAACTGTTCCTGCAGGCGCGCCATGGAACATGGGGGCGACGATCAGGCTCAGGATCACGATCACGCTCAGGATCGCCAACACGATCAGCGTCAGCGTCACGCTGTAGTAGAACATGATCGCCACAAAGATGAGCAGGAAGGGAAAATCGAGGATCAGCGTCACCGCGGCGCTGGCGATGAATTCGCGAATCGTTTCCACGCCGTGCAGACGGGCGGCAATGACGCCGGTCGGCCGGTGCTGGGAATACAAGGGAGGCAACTTGAACAGGCTTTCGAACACGGAGGAGCCATCGGACACCGCTCCTGTTCGAGATGTATTGACGGATGGGGATAGTGGCACACTCGTCAATTTCTTCGATGCCGAAGCGATTGCCGGGGCGGTCGCCCACGTTCTGCAAACTCCGGATATGCATCGCGCCCCGCGCCACAGCGCCATCCGCTACGCACAGGCGAATTTTTCGGTGCACAGCGCGATTGAGGCCTACCGGGTATTGCTTCGCTAACATGCATGAATCGAATTTGAACAATGGTCTGCTGGGCTTTTATCGCGCAGTCGTAGAACTGAAAAAGCGACCGGCCTGAAATCGCAAGACATCTCAATTTATAGACAGGAACACCCCATGGCATACCACCTCGAACCTATTACCAAAGCCGACCACGAAAAAATATTTCAGGATGCTGAAGCGTTCCCACGCAAGAAATCGTGGATGACCGCGGCAGTTGCTGCGTCTGCATTTCCTAAGAATTGGGCTGTCGACAGGGAGCGTAATTGCTACCTTCTCTGCATGCCGATCATGGTACGTACCGACTCTATGGAAGAGGGTTATATCGCATTTGTCGAGCGGCATATGCACCAGGTGAAGCTGCCGAATGTATTTGGTCAGACGGTTTATATCGACGAAGTGCCTTTGCCGTCGGGCGAGGCGTTGGCGGCACTGCATCAGGAAATATCTGCGGGCTTTGCTGTATTGGGAAAATTCGGCGACGGTCCCAAAAATGAATTCGGCATGGACGAATTCGCGATTGTGCCTGTGTTCGTTCAGAAAGGAGCTCGGGCATGACTAGCGCGGCAGGTGGCGGGCACCACGTCATGCAAAGTGATGTTGGGCGCTTGGCGCTGCCAGGTGAATTCAAGACAGCGGTCATGCGTGCCATCAAGCTTGAGGTATTCAATGATCCGGTGTACATCCCGAAGAACCTGGACGAGGCTGATAGGCTCCAGTTCAAGGCGAATGAGTTCTGGAACGGGAAAACCGGAACTGAGATGTGGGACCTTAAGCGCACGACCACCAATTCTTTCTTGGATATCGCATCCAAACAATCGATGGCGTGCGGGTGCGCAGTGATCGGCTCAAGCACGGCGCCGGTGCGGGAAGTGATTCGGCACGGTGAGAACGGCTTGTTGGTTGATTTCTTCGATCCTGGCGCTATCGCCCAGCAGGTCGCAGCCGCGCTGCAAAATGGCGGTGCCGTTGCCGCGCTACGCCAGCGCGCCCGGCACACGGCGCACGGTGGTTATGCCATCGCAACAGGTGTCCGGGGTTACCGCGCGCTGCTCGGCTTGGCCGCAGCGCGCGACACGACTGTGGGCGCTCACTCCCTTTCCGGCACGGTACATTGACCGTGGCCAACCAGATTACCCAAACTTTGAACATCTCATCCGCGCAGTCACTGAAGGTCACACTGTCGGGCACCCGTAAAAAATTTCATTCACAGGACAAGCATACTCATGGCATACGCACTCGAAACCATATCCCAGGCTGATCAGGAAAAAATTCTTGCGGACGCCGCAGCATTCCCAGCCAAGAAAACTTGGCTGTCCGCAGTCGCGCACTCACGGGTTTTCCCGAAAACATGGGCGGTTGACAGGGGGCGTGATTGCTATTTGATGTTCATGCCAGCCATGGTCCGCACAGACATGATGGAACAGCCCTATGTGGCTTTTGTCGACGGGCGCATGTACCAGATTAATCTTACGAGTATATTCAGCCACAGCATGTATTTTGATGAGCCATCGCTTCCCTCGGGGCCCTCGCTCAAACTTTTGCACCGTGAAGTCACTGCCGCGTTTGCCGTTCTGGGTGAATTTGGTGGAGGACCGATGAATGCACGGGGAGTCCCTGAGCATGAGATCGTGCCCGTGTTTGTGACGAAAGGGGCATGATCATGTCGATCACTTTCGAAGACGCGATCGCAAAAATCGTCACGGCATATTGGCCGCGACCCAGGCGAGCGCCGCATCGGGCTTGACCCTGGCCGGCGACGGCAGCTACCGCTACCTGCTCGACAATGTCGCCGCGCAGGCGCTCGCCGCCGGCACCACGGTGACGGAGCGCTTCGGCTACCTGGTCACCGATGGCCTGGCGCAAGCGGCAAGCGCGCTGGTGGTGACGATCAGCGGCAGCAACGACGCGCCGACCGTGGTGGCCGATGTGGCCGCCGTGGCCAGCGTGGGCGATGGCGACGTCGTCACGGCCAGCGGCAATGTGCTCTCCAATGACAGCGATGTCGACGCCGGCGCCGTGCTCGGTGTGGCCAATCCGGGCACCTACGAAGGCGCCTTCGGCAGCCTGACGCTGGGCGCGGACGGCAGCTACAGCTATGTGCTCAACGCACAGGCGGCGCGCGCGCTGGCCGAAGGGATGGTCGCGACCGACACCTTCGGCTACCGCGCCACCGATGGCATGCTTACCAGCAGCAGCGTTCTGGTGGTCACCATCACGGGCAGCAACGACGCCCCGACGGTGACGGCCGACAGCGCCGCCGTGACGGAAGACACGAGCGTAACGGCGAGCGGCAATGTACTCGCCAACGACCGCGACGCCGATGCCAATACCGTGCTGCGGGTGGCCAACGCGGGTGCCTACACGGGCACCTACGGCAGCCTGACGCTGGGCGCCGACGGCAGCTACAGCTATGCGCTCGACGACGTCGCGGCCCAGGCACTGGCCGAGGGCAGCGTCGTGACCGACGTGTTCCGTTATGTCGCCAGCGACGGCGCGATCGAGCGCGCCAGCGAGCTGGTGGTCACGATCGCGGGCAGCAACGACACTCCGACCCTGAGCGCCGACGTGGCGGCGGTGACCGAGGACGTGCCCGTCGCCGCCTCCGGCAACGTGCTGGCCAACGACCGCGATGCCGACAGCGGCACGCAGCTCACCGTCGTCAATCCCGGCATCTACACCGGCCTGTTCGGCTTCCTGCGCCTGGGCGCCGACGGCAGTTATGGCTATGTGCTCGACAATGTGGCGGCGCAAAAGCTGGCCGGCGGCGCGGTGGTCACCGAGACGTTCGTCTATGTGGCCAGCGACGGCATCGTCAACACGGAAAGCCGCCTGGTGGTGAGCATCACGGGCGCCAACGACGCGGTGGTGGTCGCGGCCGATACGGCATCGCTGAGCGAAGACGGCGTGGTGACGGCGGCCGGCAATGTGCTGGCCAACGACCGCGACGTCGACGCCGGTAGCGTGCTGGCGCTGGCCAATCCCGGCCAGTACAACGGCAATTACGGCAGCCTGACGCTGATGGCCGACGGCAGCTACCGCTACCTGCTCGACAACGCCAAGGCGCAGGCGCTCGGCGAAGGCAAGGTTGTCACCGACACCTTTACCTACCTGGCCACCGATGGCGCGCTCCAGAGCGCCGGGGTGCTGGTGCTGTCGATCACCGGCAGCAACGACGCGCCGACCGCAGTGGCCGACGCCGCCGCAGTGGCCGAAGACGGCAGCGTGACGGCCGCCGGCAATGTGCTGGCCAACGACCGCGATGTCGACAGCGGCGCGGTGCTCGCTGTCGCCAACCCGGGCACCTACAAGGGCGCCTACGGCAGCTTGACGCTGGTGGCGAGCGGCGGCTACAGCTACGCGCTCGACAATGTCGCAGCCCAGGCGCTGGCCGGCGGCGCGCTCGTCACCGACAGCTTCGTCTATCTCATCACCGATGGCCTGGTGCAGACGGGCGGCAAGCTGGTGGTATCGATCAGCGGCGACAACGACGCCCCGACGGTGGTGGCGGACGTGGCGGCGGTGACGGAAGACAGCAAGCTGACCGCGGGCGGCAACGTGCTGGCCAACGACCGCGACGTCGACAGCGGCGCGCTGCTGTCGGTGGCCGCTCCCGGCGCCTTTGCGGGCGCTTACGGGCGCCTGGCGCTGGCCGCCGACGGCAGCTATACCTACACGCTCGAGAATGCGGCCGTGCAGTCGCTCGCCGGTGGCCAGGTCGTCACCGATACCTTCAACTATGGCGCCAGCGACGGCGCCGTGCAAACGGCGGGCAAACTGGTGGTCAGCGTTACCGGCACCAATGACGCCCCGACCGTGGTGGCCGACAAGGCTGCCGTGCACGAGGACACTGTCCTCACGGCCAGCGGCAACGTGCTGGCCAACGACAGCGACGTCGACGCCGGCGCCGTGCTCAGCGTGGCCAATGCGGGTACCTACCAGGGCGCCTTCGGCAGCCTGAGCCTGGCCGCCAATGGCAGCTATACCTATGCGCTCGACAATGTCGCCGCCCAGGTACTGGCCGAAGGCGCGCTCGTGACCGACACCTTCAGCTACGTCGCCACCGATGGTGTTGCCACCACGGGCAGCCAGCTCGTGGTCAGCATTACCGGCAGCCGCGACGCGCTGAGCGTGACGGCCGACGTGGCAGCGGTGTCCGAAGACCGGACGCTGACGGCCAGCGGCAACGTTCTCGTCAACGACGTGGGCACGGCGTTGACGGTGTCGAGCGCGGGTGTGTTCCAGGGCAAGTACGGCGCCCTGAATCTGCAGAAGGATGGCAGCTACCGCTACACGCTCAACAACGGGGCGGCGGCGGTCCAGGCGCTCGGCAGCGCGCAGGGTCTCGACGACGTGTTCGCCTACAGCGCGACCGACGGCTTTGACACCAGGGCCAGCACTTTGAGCGTGCGCATCAGCGGCACCAACGATGCGCCCGATGCGGTCGAAGACGTGGCGTTGGCGGCGGAAGATCAGCTGGCGCCGGTCACCGGCAATGTGCTCACCAACGACACCGACGCCGATGCGGGCACGGTGCTGACGGTAAGCACGGTGGGGGCACTGGCCGGCACCTATGGCAGCCTGACGCTGCAGGCCAACGGTGCCTACAGCTACGCGCTCGACAACGCACGGGCCACGGTCCAGGCGCTGGCGGCCGGGCAAACAGTGTACGAGACGTTCGCCTACGCGATCGTCGACAACGATCCGACGGCCACGGCGGCCGACAGGGCGACGCTGCGGGTAGCCGTCAGCGGCAGGAACGATGCGCCGCTGCTGGTGAACAAGCTCGACGACAAGCAACTGGCGGCCAACACCGCGTTCAGCTACCAGGTCGATGCGGCCGCGTTCCAGGACGTCGATAAAACCGACGTGCTGCTCTACAGCGCGACCCTGGCCGACGGCAAGGCGCTGCCGCAATGGCTGCGTTTCGACGCGCCAAGCCGCACCTTCAGCGGCTTGATGCCGGCCAGCGCCACCGAAACGGTGCTGGGTCTGCGCGTCATTGCCACCGATCCCGCAGGCGCGTTTGCGAAAGGCGATTTCACGCTCAAGGTCGCCGGGGCGCCGGTACGGCTTGTGCTCAATGGCACCCCGCGCGACGACGTTTTAACGGGCAGCAACTACAACGATATCATCGATGGCAAGCAGGGCTGCGACCTGATGACAGGGCGCAAAGGCGACGATATTTACTATGTTGATGCGGTACAAGGCGGGTGCGACGACGATGACGACGACGACGGCCATGATTATTGCGCATGGCAGATCGCCAGCCGGCGCGGTGACAATGAGCGGGATGACGAAGATGACGATTGCCGGGACGAGCGGCACCCTGATGTAGTTGTCGAAAAAGCCAATGAAGGGTACGACACGGTCTATAGCAGCGTAAGCTACACGTTGGCGGCCAATGTTGAACAACTGCGCCTGCTCGGCTACGCTGACCTCGACGGCGCCGGCAACTCGCTCGACAATAAACTGGTCGGCAATGGCGGACAGAACCAGCTCGACGGCGGTGCCGGCAATGACTGGCTGCAAGGTGGCAATGGCGCCGACCGGCTGACCGACCTGGCCGGAAACAACACTCTCGACGGTGGCGCCGGTAACGATGTGCTCACCGGTGGCGCCGGCGTGGAATTGCTGATCGGCGACGACGGGGACGACGTGATCACCACGGGCTATGGTGCCGATGTGATCGCCTTCAACCGGGGTGATGGCAAGGATACCGTGACAGCCAGTAGCGGGGCCGACAACACGATTTCGCTCGGTCACGGCATCAAGTATGCCGACTTGCGTTTCGCCAAGAGCAAGAAGGACCTGATCTTGCTTACCGGCGCCAACGAGCAAGTCACTTTCAAGGATTGGTACGCCAGCGGCAGCAATCATAGCGTCGCCAATCTTCAGATCGTGATCGAAGGCACGAGCGACTATGATGCCCGCTCGCCCAACAAGTTGAACAACGCTAAAATCGAGGTGTTCAACTTCGACGGCCTTGTGTCACAGTTCGACAAGGCGCTGGCGGCCAATGCGCAGTTGACCAACTGGTCGCTGTCATCGTCGCTGCTCAACTTCCATTTGAGTGGCAGCAACAGCGTAGCCATCGGCGGTAACTTGGTCTACCAGTATGGGCTGAGCGACAGTGTGGAGACGGTGGTGCCGGCGGCAAGCGCGGCCGCGTTGAACGTTTTCGGATTGTCGAAAAATCGGCAGCAGGACGCCATGATGTCCGATTCGATGCGTGGCGTGTTTTAAGCGTGGCGTAGCGCTGATCCAGAACTCCATGCCGGCGCCAGCTTGCATGGAGTTTTTTTATGCTGGGACGCTTCGCAAAGGCCAACAGTGCCGCGATCCTGACAGCGGCGGCGAACGGCGGGATGCGCGTGCCAATGCTTTCCAGTGCTCACGCCATGATCGTTGCAGCAGTTACTCGCTGGTGCGCAGTCGACATACTTTACCGAATTCGCTAAGACTATCGCGCGGCTCGGTGCGCAAGGCGATGATATTTACGTCGCGGCCGTGACGAAGCCGATGGGGCGCTTCGCTGCCGGCGCAGGTGGCGCCATCAATGCGCGGATGGTGTCGATAATCTGCTTCAGCTGGACGCGGGTGTTACGTTCGAAGGTATCGATCTTCAACGACATCAGTTCTGTCTTGTTCTCCAGGTCGTCGGGCCGCCGCGCAAACTCCTTGTTCGTGGCGGTCATCTCGCGCAGGTGCACGAAGGCACGCACGACATACACGACATACACGACATACACGACATACACGCCCATCTCGATCGCCTGTTCCGAATTCAGCACATTCGCTACCTGGATGGCGCCGCGTTAGGTGCAGACAAAGGGCAAGGACCTGGCGAATTTGAGCCTGGCGGGGGGGCGCAATATGTGACCACCGCCAGCTTCTCGGCGTGGTCAGCTGGAACATGAAATCCTGCGGGAAGCGCCGTGCATTACGCTTGACCGCCTGGTTGAGCGCCTTGGTGGCGACGCCCTACAGTTCCGCAAGGTCGGCATCGACCATGACCTTCAAGCCGCGAATGACCAGGATGCGCCTTTCGATCCCGGCCAGCGGTGCCGGTAACGGCTATGTCCGCTCATAACTCGGGCTCTTCCGTCTTGGCTTCGCCCGTTGCAGCAGTGGGTCCCCGTTTGGCGGACTCAAAAAGGAACATACGCGCTACTTTAAATCATCCGCGACGCAGCCCGACTACCCGATTGGTCCCGAACCGGGACCGCACGACAATCACTCTCGCCCAAAGCCACGCCGCTGACCGGAATATATCCATTTCTGCGCAATTTAGCCCCGAGCTCAAGCCGCGAGCTGACGTTCAATAAGCGCATCAAATCAAACATATAGTTCTTGACCGTGCCGCAGGTGAGTTGAAGCGCGCTGGCGATCTGCTTGTTGGAGTATCCCGCAAAAACCAGGTCGAGAATATCCTTTTGCCGCGGCGTGATCCGGATGCCATCTTCACCGCCAGGGTCGGCGCGTCGCATGTCGTCGAGCTGGAAGTGGATGCCGCCATTGCACACGGTGTCGATGGCCCGCACAACCTCGCTTTCATGAGTTCGCTTCGACACATAGCCGACTGCGCCCAGTTCCTTGCAAAGGCTCACTGTCCGCCGGTCGCTAACGTTGGAGAAAACGAGACAGGGAATGGCCCTACACCCCAGTGCTTGCTCAAGTTGCATCAGCGCGGAAGCACCGGTATGCCCCAACAGCATGATCTCAAGAATAACGATGCAAAACGGCTGATCGTGCGCCTGATTAATCAAGGAATTCGCTTGCTGCACGCTGGCAGCACTGGCAACATCCCACGCCGGGAAGCTCTGTGAAATTAGTTGCCTCAATCCCATCAATGTTATTGGATGGTCATCAACAATCAGGCAGCGTGGACTCATGGCAAGAACAATTCCTGGTAGGAATGGTAAAAGTGTATAAAAATAAAAATAGCGGTAATAAAAACATTATCAAAATATTATACGTGGGGCAGGTCTGACGGTCAACGCCAATGCGGCTGGCATAGGGGCGGCGGCCGCCAGAGCAGGCTGTAGGTAACTTAAGTTAGGTGTTTATTTTCACCTATTCCTCTGAGTACATTATTGTTATATTGCCATATAGATAATTTCGCCGGTTTCAAGTTTGCAGGCCAGCATGGCTGCAAATGGCCCGGAAAAGGTGCGGTTGACTACCGCTGGCGCTTTCCTGCCGCTCGCGCTGATCGACCCCCGCGTGGCGGCTGCAAGTCACATCGGTAGCCGAAGACTTTGCAGGGATTCCCCTTCGCCGACGGCGGCGTTTCGACTAGCGTTCCACTGGACTCGACGAGGCAAACATATGCAGGAAGACAGTAATTACCTGATTGTCGTCAATGACGAAGAGCAGTATTCAATCTGGCCCAGTTTCAAAAAAGAAGTGCCGCCAGGGTGGCGCGAAATAGGCTTTGAGGGCGACAAACAGGCTTGCCTGGCGCGGATCAACGAGTTGTGGGTGGATATGCGGCCACGCACGTTGCGCGAGGCGATGGCCTGAGCGTTGCCGGTTTGCCGTGATTGCATCGGTGGCGCGCCGAGCAACCGCGCTCATTCGTGGCTGTACGCGCCGATGTCAACATCGCGCCGGCGCCTTCGGGCCGCCGGCCAAGGTCATCCATGGTGTGCAACGCCTTCAATCCTTCCTGCAATCTCCCGCACTGGTGCTCGCATCGATCCCGGGCGTCCCCACCACGAAATAGGCTATTTTGTCCCAATTCATTTTTACCTTGCTCGGTACCGGCGGCGATATCTTGCCCGGCTTGCGTATCGCGCGCGAGTTGCAATGCCGTGGCCATAACGTGACCGTGCTCGCGCCGGAAACGTTCGCCGCGCGCGCGCGTGCCGATGGCCTGGCGTTCGTGGCCGTCGAAGGTCACGATGCCTGGACCGCCGACGTATCCGACCCGGCTTACTGGGGGCCGCGCGGCACCGAATTGGGCCTTCGGGAGGGCGGCTACCTGCACCGCCCCACGCAGCCCACCTTTGACTTCATTGCGCGGCATCTGGACTCCCGGCCCCTGCTGGTATGCACCCGCAATGCCTATGGCGCCCGTTTCGCCGCCGAACGCTTTGGCCTGCCTTGCCTTTGCCTTGGCTATTCGTCGACGCAGTTCTTTGACGAGTTGCGGCTTCCCTATCGGAACCACGTGCTGCGGCGCACTCCGCGCTGGTGGCAGGTTGCTGCCGTGGCCAGCGGCGACAAAGCGCGCGACAAGGCGTTGCTGGCCCCACTAAACCGTCTGCGCGCCTTGTTTGCGCTGGAACCGGTCACCAATTTTCGCCGCTGGAGTTTTTTCCGCCATCCCAACCTGGCGCTGTATCCGTCCTGGTACGACGACGTCGCCCGGCTTGCCGGTCAGGGCGTCACACAAGGCCAATTCGTGTTCGCGCATGACGCTGATGGTGGCCCGCTCGCGCCGGCGTTGGAACACTTCATCGCCTCCGGCGCGCCGCCGCTGGTGTTCACTTTTGGTACCGGCATTGCCCACGTCGCCGAGCGCTTTGCAGCCGCGCTCGCGCTGGTCGAACAAAGCAACTGGCGCGCCGTCTTCGTCAGTCGTTTCGACAGCAACCTGCCACCGGCTGCGCGTTCGCATGCGCGCGTGCATACGGTGGCGGATGCCGATTTTTCCGCCTTGCTGCCGCGTTGCGCCGCACTCATTCACCACGGCGGCATCGGCACCGCCGCACAGGCGCTGCGCGCCGGCATCCCGCAGGTAATCGTGCCGGTTGCCTACGACCAGCCAGACAACGGCAGGCGTTTTGCCGAATTGGGACTGGCGCAGGTGCTCACGAGGCGCGCGGTCGATGCTCACAGCCTGGGCCGCGCCGTGCAGGCAGCGCTCACCCGCACTGACCACGCCAGGCTGGCCGCGATCGGCGCGACGCTGCGTACCAATAACGGGGCGGGCGCCGCGGCGGACCTTTGCGAGCGCGCCAATGCCATGCCGGCCCATGTCCTATAACAGGAAGAAAAGACAATCATGATCAATAGCGAAAATCGGGATATGGCATGGCGGGCGTTGCCGCAGATCGTGCAAGGGCACGCAGCTGAGCAGCCCGGCGCGCCTGCCTTTACCTTTCTGCCTGATGGTAATGAGCCTTCCGGCCAGCTCGATTTTGCGAACCTGGACCGGCTGGCGCGCGCGGCGGCGGCGCATCTGTCGGCCCTGGCGCAGCCGGGCGACCGGGTGATCATCGCTTGCCCGGCCGGGCTGGAATACGCAGTCGCGTTTCTCGGCTGCCTGTACGCGGGCATGGTGGCGGTACCGGCATTGCCCCCGGGCGGCACCGACAGCGTTCTGCGCCTGCGCGGTATTGTCCTCGACGCCAGGCCGCAGGTGGTGCTGGTGCCGCGCGCCGCCTTGCCGGCCTTGCGCCGCATCACCGACGAGGCCCGGCTCGACGAGGCCGCGTGCACGCGTCTGGCGATCGAAGAACTCGGCACCTCCGGCGCGGCCTGGGTCGCGCCGCAACTGCGCCCTGACGATATCGCATTTCTTCAATATACCTCCGGTTCGACGGGCGACCCAAAGGGCGTGATGGTCAGTCACGGCAATATCGTCGCCAATGTCGGCCTGATCGCCGCAACCGTGCGCCTGGTGCCGGGGGAATGCATGGTTTCCTGGCTGCCGCCCCATCATGACATGGGGCTGATCGGGACCATGCTGTACCCGATGTTCGCCGGCGTGCACTGCGTGCAGTTGCCGCCCGTCGCTTTCCTCATGCGTCCGCACCGCTGGCTCAAGGCCTTGTCCGATTACCGCGCGCAGGGGACCGCCGCGCCCAACTTCGCGTACGAACTGTGCCTGTCGCGGGTGCGCCCGCAGCACATGGCGGGGCTGGACTTGAGCGCCTTGCGCTTTGCGCTGAACGGCGCTGAACCGGTGCGCGGGGGGACCTTGCGCCGCTTCGCAAACATGTTCGCCGGCTGCGGCTTGCGCGCCGACGCGCTGGCGCCGGGCTATGGCCTGGCCGAGGCAACGCTGCACGTGACCGAGACCGCGACGCGGCCGGCCGGCACGGCGCCGCTCAGCATTTACGTGTCGGCGCAGGCGCTGCAACGCGGCGCTGTGGAGCCGGCGCAGCCGGGCGAAGCGTGCATCGAACTGGTCTCCGTCGGGCGCGCGGCCAGCACCCATCAGGTGCTGATCGTCGACCCTGACACCAAACTGCCCCGTGCTCATGGCCAGGTAGGTGAAATCTGGCTGAATGGCCCGTCGATCGCGCAAGGCTACTGGAACCGGCCCGAAGAAAGTGACACCGTGTTTCGCGCCAAGACGGCGCAGTCCGACAAGCCGTACCTGCGCTCCGGCGACCTGGGCGCCAATTGTGATGGCCAACTGTACATCGTCGGCCGGATCAAGGACGTGTTGATCTTCAATGGCCGCAACCTGCATCCCCACGATGTCGAGCAAGTGTTCGAAGCGCTCGATCCCGCCTTCCGCAAGCATGGAACGGCGGCGTTTTCGCTTGACGATGAATCCGGTACGCGACTGGTGATCGTCCAGGAAGTCGAGTCGCGCTTGACGCCGCATTACGACGGCCTGCCCGAACGCGCGCGCGCCGAATTGGCCGACCGCTTTGGCGTGTTCGCACTGGCCGGCATCTGGCTGGTACGGCCGGGATGCCTGCCGCGCACGTCGAGCGGCAAGATCCAGCGCAGCCGGTGCCGCGAGCTGCTCGTCTCCGCGCAGCTCGACGCAACCTGGTCCTGGCGCGCCGAGGGGCAGGGCGCCGACGCCGAGCAGCAGGCGGCGCCGGGCGACCCGGCGATCGAACAGGCGCTGACCGAGATCTGCAAGCAGTGCCTGGGCGTGGATGAGATTGGCCTTGACGACGACTTTTTCGCGCAGCCGGGAGCCCACTCGCTGGCCGCAACCCAAGTGATGTCGATGGTGCGCGAGCGCTTGCTGGTGGACCTGCCGATACGCACACTGTATGACGCCTTTACGATCCGCCGCCTCGCGCTGGCCGTGGGCGACGGTGGCAACGACGACGCAATCCCGGCACTTGCCCTTCACGCCCATGCCTGGGCGGCCGGCGAAGAAGCGCCCGCGTCATCCGCCCAGCAACGACTGTGGCTGCTGGACCAGATGCAGCCGGGCGACCCGTTCTACAACATCGTAGCGGCGGTCGCGCTGCGCGGCGCGCTCGACGTGGCGGCGCTGGAAGGCGCCTTGCAGGCCATCGTCAACCGGCACGAAGCACTGCGCACCCATTTCGAGACCCGGCAAGAAGTTCTGGTGCAGGTAGTGGCGCCGCACCTGCACCTTGCGCTGTGCGCGCGCCAGGTGGACGGAGAAACCGACGCGGCCAGGTGGACCCACGCCCACGCGCTGGTGCGCCAGGAAGCCTTGCTGCCCTTCGACCTGGGCGCCGGACCGCTGCTGCGCGTGCAACTGCTTGGGCTTGACGCCGGCACCCATGTGCTGGTGCTGTCGATGCACCACATTGTCTCGGACCTGTGGTCAATGGGCGTGTTCGTGCGCGAACTGACGGCCCTGTACGAGCAAGCCGTCACGGGCCGGGCGGCGGCGCTGTCAGCGCCGGTGCTGCAATACCGCGATTTCGCGCGCTGGCAGCATGGCTATCTGCAAGGCGACGTGCTGCGCAAGCAGCTGGACTACTGGACCGATTTGCTGGGTGGCGAGCTGCCGGTGCTGGAGCTGCCGCTGGACCGTCCGCGCCCGGCCGTGCAGAGCATGCGCGGAGCAACGCTGCGCTTTACGGTGGACGAAGAAGTGCGTCTGGGCCTGGCCAAGCTGGCAAGGGCCGGCTCGGGCACGCTGTTCATGGTGCTGCTGGCCGCGTTCAAGGTATTGCTGATGCGCTGGAGCGGGCAGCAGGACGTGGTGGTCGGCTCGCCGATTGCGAACCGCAACCGGCGCGAAATTGAAGAACTGATCGGCTTTTTTGTCAACACGCTGGTGCTGCGCACCGAGCTCGGAGGCGACCCAAGCTTTGAACAGCTGGTGCAGCGGGTGCGCGAAGGCGCGCTGCAGGCGTTTGCGCACCAGGACCTTCCGTTCGAGCGGCTGGTGGAAGAATTGCAGCCGCACCGGGAAGCGAACTACACACCGCTGTTTCGCGTGATGTTCGCGTTGCAGAACGCCCCGCTGGGCAATCTGACGCTGCCCGGCCTGGAGCTTGAGCGACTGGAAGTTCGCAGCGGCAGCGCCAAGTTCGACCTGACGCTGTTCATGTGGGAAGAGGCGCAGGGGCTGACGGGCGAGGTGGAATACAGCAGCGACCTGTTCGACGCCGCCACCATGGAACGCCTGGTAGCGGCCATGCAAGGCTTGCTGGCCGAAGTGGTGCGCACGCCGCAGGCGCGCCTGTCGCAGCTGGGCCGCGAGCATGGCGCCGCGCGCGAGCAGCTGCTGCTTGGCTGGAACGACACCGACACGGCGTACGAGGCCGACGCCAGCGTGCACGCGCTGGTGGAACGCCAGGCGCGCCTGCGCCCCGATGCGGTGGCGCTGGAACAGGGCACCGAAAAAGTCAGTTACGGCGAACTCGATGCACAGGCGAACCGCCTGGCGCGCTATTTGCGCAGCAGCGGCGTCAAGCCGGGAGCGCGGGTGGCGGTTTGCCTGGAGCGCTCGCCGCTACAGGTCGTGGCGCTGCTGGCGATCCTCAAGGCCGGGGCGGCGTATGTGCCGCTGGACGGCAGTTATCCGGCCGAGCGGCTGCGCCACATGCTGGCGGACTCGCAGGCGGGACTGCTGCTGACCGAGCGCGCATGGGCCGGGCAGATGGCCGCCGCCAGCTTGCCTGACTGCCGCGAAGTGCTGCTCGACGAGTGCGCCGAGCAGGTGCTGGCCGAGTCATCTGCGCCTATGGGAGAGAAGGTCCCGGCGCAGTCACTGGCCTACGTAATCTACACCTCCGGTTCGAGCGGCCAGCCCAAGGGCGTGGCGGTGACGCACCGGGGCGTACTGCGCCTCGTCACGGCGACCGATTACATCGCCTTTGGCGCGCAGCAGGTGATGCTGGCCGCTGCGCCCGTCAGCTTTGACGCCTCGACCTTTGAGCTGTGGGGCGCGCTGGCGCATGGCGCCCGGCTGATATTGGCTGGCGCGGGCCGCCAGTCGCTGGCCGAGCTGGGGGAACTGGTGCGCCGGCATGACGTGTCCACGTTGTGGCTGACCGCGCCGCTGTTTCACCTGATGATCGAGGAAGGCGCGCACTATCTGCAAGGCGTGAGGCAGCTCATCGCCGGTGGCGACGCGCTGTCGGCAACCGTGGTGCGCAAGGCGCGCCAACTGCTGCCCGATTGCCGGCTAGTCAACGGCTACGGGCCGACCGAAACCACCACCTTTGCCTGCACCTTTGACACAGCGCTGCTGGTGCCGGACGCGGCCACAGTGCCGATCGGCAGGCCGATCGCCAACACCCGCGCCTATGTGCTGGACGTTGATGGCGAGCCGGTCGCGCTGGGCGTGGCCGGTGAACTTTACCTGGGCGGCGCGGGCCTGGCCTGGGGCTACCTGGCCCAGAGCGCGCTGACAGCCGAGCGTTTCGTGCCCGACGCGTTCGGGCCGCACCCAGGTGCGCGGCTGTACCGCACCGGTGACCGGGCGCGCTGGCGCGCCGACGGGCAGCTGGAATTCATGGGACGGCTGGACCAGCAGGTCAAGGTGCGCGGGCACCGGGTGGAGCTGGGCGAAATTGAAAGCGCGCTGCGCGAGCATCCCGCCGTCAAAGATGCGGTGGCGACAGTGCGCGAAGACAGCCCTGGCGAAAAACGCCTGGTGGCGTACGTGGTGCCGCAGCTGGAAAAAGCGCTCCAACAGATGGAGCAGACCGACGGCGAACCGGAGCTGGGGAACCGGCAAGTGGCCGAATGGCAGGAGTTGTATGAGCAGTCGGTGTACGCGGGCGGCGCGCAGGCGGGAGAAGCGCAGGCCGAAGAATTTGCGCTGAGCGGCTGGAACAGCAGTTACACGGGGGCGCCGATCGACGTGTGGCAAATGCGCGAATGGGTGCAGGCGACGGTTGACCGGATCAGCGCATTGGGCGCGCGCAGCGCATGGGAAATTGGCTGCGGCACCGGCTTGCTGCTGCTGCGCCTGGCCAGCGCCACCGAGCACTACCTGGGTACCGATTTCGCACAGGGCGCGCTGGACTATGTGGAACGGCGCGCGGGCGCATTGGGCTTAGGCCAGGTGACGCTGGAACGCAGGCTGGCCGACTGCTTCGACGGCATGCCTGCGCGGCGATTCGACACGGTTGTGCTGAATTCGATTGTGCAGTACTTCCCCGACCGCGCCTATCTAGACCGGGTGCTGGAAGGCGCGCTCGACGCCGTGGCCGATGGCGGCACGGTGTTCATTGGCGACGTGCGCAGCCTGCCGCTGCTCGAGACGTTCCACGCGTCGGTGCAATCGTGGCAGGCCGCAGGCGGCACGCCGGCCGGACAGCTGCGCGAGCGCGTGGCGCGCCAAATGGCGATGGAAAAGGAGCTGGTGCTCTCGCCCGCCTATTTCCTGGACCTGGCACAGCGCCTGGGACGGGTGGCGCACGTGGAAGTGCTGCACAAGCACGGCCACGCCAGCAACGAACTGACCGGCTACCGCTACGATGTGGTACTGCACGTCGGTCCCAAGCAGGAAGGCGCCGCGCTGGCGCTCGATTGGCTGGACTGGCGCCAGCAGGGACTGGACGAAGCAGGCCTGCGCGCGCTTCTGGCGGGTCAGGCGCCGACGGTGGCCCGGCTGGGACTGGCGCGCATCCCGAACGCGCGCACGGTGGCCGACGCGGCGCTGGCGCGCGCATTACAGGAAGCCGGCTCCGAGGTGCCGCTGGCGCGCCTGCAGGAACAGGCGGCAGATGCGGCGCAGGGTGCGTCCCAACCGCAGGCGCTGGTGGAGCTGGCCCGTGAACTGGGCTGGACGGCGCGGCTGCGCTGGAGCGGTGCGCAGCAGGACGAGACCTGCTTCGACCTGGTGCTGGAGCGCGTCGGAGCGGCGCCCGCATGGATCGCGCCGCGGGCGCTGCCCGCTGCCGGCTGGGTGGCGAGCAACCAGCCACTGGCAGGACAGATGATGGAAGAGCTGCTGCCGGCACTGCGCGCGCACCTGCAAGCACGGTTGCCGGAATACGCGCAACCGGGCGCGCTGGTGCTGCTCGAGTGGCTGCCCACCACGGCCAATGGCAAGGTGGACTACCGGCGCCTGCCGGCGCCAAAAGGCGCAGGCAGTACCCAGGAACGGGTGGAGCCGCGCAACGCGCTGGAGCAGGAGCTGGCGCAGATCTGGTCGCAGCTGCTCCGGGTGGAACGCATCGGCGTGCACGACAACTTCTTTGAACTGGGCGGCGACTCCATCATTGCCATGCAGGTCATTTCGCGCCTGCGTCTGGCCGGTTACGAATTCAAGCCGCGCGATCTGTTCGAAGCGCAGACCATCGCGACCGTGGCATTGCGTGCGGTCGCGCTGGACCCGTCGCGCACCGATGGCAAAGCGGAAGAACAAGGGCCATTTCCTCTGGCCCCCATCCAATCCTGGTTCCTGGAGCAGCAGGGGACGCTGGAGCCGCATTGGAATCAATGGTTGCGCCTTCCCTTGCGCGCGCCGATTGCCGCCGACAGGTTCCAGGCTGCCTGCGACGCGCTCGTGGCGCGCCATGCGGCCTTGCGCACGCGCTTTGACGTCGCCCAAGGTGGCCGACAGCATGTGCTGGCCGCCTCGCCAGCGGTGGTCCATGCATACCACCTTGACGCCGGCGCTGGCACCGACGTAATGCAAAAAATCGAGCAGGAACTGCATGCGGGCATCGACCCCGTGCACGGTCCCGTGGTGCGCTTCGCGCAGATCGTCTTCGGCGAGCCGGTGCAGGCCCTGTGCATGATCGTCGCCCACCACCTGGTGGTCGACGGCGTGTCCTGGCGCACCCTGGTCGGCGAGCTTGAACAAGCACTCGCGCAGCCGGACGCATTGGCCGGCATGCCGCGTCCGGCCGCTTTTGGCCAGTGGTGCCGCGCCTTGCAGGGCGCAGGAGATTCGCGCGGCACCGAGCGCGACCTGGCATTCTGGCGCCGCGTGGAAGGCAGCTTTGGCGCCGCCGGAGCCAACCCGGAACTGCTTGGTGTTCCAACCGGCGCACGCGGGACCTGGGGGCGCGCACAAACGCTCATCGGCTGCCTTGAGGGCGCGCGCACGCGCGCGCTTCTGGCCGACGAAACCTTGGCGGCACGCGGCGGCATGCAGGCGCTGCTGGTGACCGGTGTGCTGCGCGCCATCGCTGCCTGGAATGGCCAGCAAGACGTGCTGTTGAACCTGGAACGCCACGGTCGCCGCGTGGACGGCGCCGGCCTCGAGGTGTCAGGCACGGTGGGCTGGTTCACTGCGCGCTTCCCGTTGCGTCTGTCCACCGGGCGCGATCTGACCGCGTCCGACCTGCTCATGCGCACCGCGCGCGCGCTCGAGATGGTACCTGCCGGCGGCGTCAGTTACGGGCTGCTGCGGTACGGCACCGGGGCCATCGGCCGTCAGAGCGAACCGCCGGTCGGCATCAATTACCTTGGCCGCTTCGATCAGATGCTAGCCGGTTCGCACCACTTCCATGCAGATGGCGTGGCGTCCGGGCTCTCGTGCGCGCCGCATTCGCCCCGCGCGCAGCTGCTCGAAGTCGATGCGCTGGTGGTGGGCGAGGAACTCGAACTGCGCTGGACGTATGACCAGGACCATATCGCACTCGCGCACGTCGAACAGATGGCGCAGGCGTTACTGCAATGGCTACGTGATGCAGCAACCCAGAGCGCACCAACCCCGGCAGTGATGCTTGCCGCAGCGCCGATTGCGGGGCTGGGGGCCGACATGGATGACGACGAGTTGCGCCACCTGCTCGATGAGCTTGAATCTGACCTCGACTGAAGCAACGCTGCACGCTCGACAAATAGCGTAGTACAAATGATGAGTAAACACACCAACATGGGCACCAACATGAATGAAAATACAGGCGTAACGGCTCGCGCGACGGATCGTATCGAAGCGCTGTATCCCGCCACGCCGATCCAGGAAGGGATTCTTTTCCATGCTGTCGAGGACGAGACCCGCCCCATTTATATCGTCCAGTTGGTGCTCAATCTGCTAGGGGAGGTCGATGCCCAGCGCCTCGAGCGCGCCTGGAATGCCGTGATCGCCCGCCATCAATCCTTGCGTACGGCGTTTGCCTGGCGCCGGGTCAAACGGCCCACGCAGGTTGTCTATCGCGAGATCAAGGTCGAACTGCAGGTGCACGACTTCAATGCTGCTGCCAATGACGCTGCAGCGCGCTTTTTAGAGGCCGAGCGCGCAACGGCGTTTGTCCTGTCGCGCGCGCCATTAATGCGTGTGAGCCTGCTGCGCTTGCCGGAAAACGTCAACGCCATCGTCTGGACCCACCACCACCTGTTGCTCGACGGCTGGTCCGTCGCCAGCGTGATGCGCGAAGTGATGGAGCAGTACGCCGGCGGCGCACCAAAGGCCGCCGGGCCGCAGTATCGCGACTATATGGAGTGGATGGACGCCCAGCCGCGCGGCGCGGCGCGTGCCTTCTGGAGCGCGCAGCTGGCCGGCTTCGACTCGCCCGTCAGTTTGATTGCGCCGGACCGGGCCGCCAGCAATAGCTCATGGTGCAGCGATGCCGAGGCCAGCGCCTGGCTCGGCGAAGACGCGACGGAGCGCTTGCGCCGCTTCGCGCGCGAACAACAGATCACGCCGGGCACGGTGGTGCTCGGGGCCTGGGCGCTGCTGCTGGCGGCGGCCAGCGGTTGCGACGAGGTGCTGTTCGGTATGGCGTCTTCGGGCCGGCCGGCGGACTTGCCCGGCATCGAAGCGGTGGTCGGCATGTGCGTCACCAGCTTGCCCCTGCGGGTGCGGGTAGGCGCCGACCAGGGCGTCATTGCGTGGTTGCAGGCCATCGGCGAGCAGGTTGGCGGCATGCAGGAGCACCAGCATCTGGCCATTGGCGAGCTGGCCGAATTGACCCTGGTGCCGCGCCGGCGCCAAATGTTCGACCACGTGGTGGCCTTTGAAAACTATCCAATGGCCGAGACATTCGATGCCATTCCCGCCGACTGGAAGCTGGCGAGCCTGGAACTGCACCAGCGCAGCAATTATCCTTACGGACTGATTGTGGTCCCCGGCGCGCGCACCGAGCTGCGCTTTCCCTATGACCGCAAGGCCATGGCGACGGCCGAGGCCGAGGAGCGCCTGGTTCAATTGACGACGCTGATCGGCGCGCTGTCGGACGGGCGCATTGCAACTTTGGGCGACGCCTGGGCCATGCTGGCGCCGGCGCCGCCCGTAGCTGCGCTGATCGACGCGCCTGACGCCTGGGCGACATTGGTCGCCACCGGCCTGGATGCAACCGCTTCCGGGCGGGCGCTGGGCGCGCGTGCGCGCATGCTTGCGGCGGCGCTTGAGCAGGCCGGGCATTCTTGCGACAGCCCGCTCGGCCTTGTGCCAACGCTGCCCGAAGATCTGCTGGTCGGCCTGATCGCCGCCACGCTGCGCGGCAGCGACGTCATGCTGCTCGCGCCGCACGCGCAGGCACCGGCGCTGTGCCGCATGATTGTTTGCGATCAGGAGCCGTCCGTATCCACAGTCGGTGGCCCAAGCTTCATCGGCTGGCCAGCCACGGACGCCGGCACCGACGCCGCGCCCTGCACCAACGAAGCGGTGCGGGCGATCCGTGTCGGGCTCCAGGAGAGCGTGGATGGCAGCTGGACGATGCTGCCGGTGGCGGCGCTCTTTGCGCAATTTCACGCGCTGGCAGCCGGCTGGGCTCCGCGCGCCGGTGAACGGGCGGTGCTCGTATGCCGCGCCCCGGAATTGAGAAATGCCCTCATGTTGGCGCTGCCGCTGGCGTGCGGCGCCGAGACGACGGTGCTCCATCACGCAGCCGACAATACGCTGAGCAGCGTACGCGCAGCCGTGTCGCAGACGCGGGCCGCCTGGGTGTGGACCGATCTGGTCGAGACGAGCGGCGGCGCCGAGTTGGACAGGTGCGTGCGGCCGCGGGTGTGGGCGCAATTGCGTTCCTGGAGCGACGTTGGGCAGATTGACGATGCGGTCCAAGGCCACAGCGCCGTGGCAATCTATGCATGCCCTTACAGCGGCTTGCCGGCGTGGGTGGAAAGCGTCACGGCAAACCCGGACAACAGTGCGCCGCAAATTGACGCCCGCGCCCCACATTGGTCCGTGGTGCGCGTTGGCGCCCAAGGCGGGCGCGATGCCGCGCGGCTCGGGACGGGCAAATTGGCGATCAGCCTTCGCCCTGTGGATTCGCCCGCTTTGCCGCTTGTGGAAATGCAGGTACAGGTGCGCCAGCTGGCCGATGGACGCCTGCTTCGGACCGGCGGCGCCAGCTTAGTTGAGTGGCTGGACGGTAAGGCGGTGGACATGGCGGCGCTGGCCGGCGCCTGCCAGCGCGCAGCGCGGCCCTTTGACCTGGCGCTGGGAAGCCGGGTTGGCTGCGACGGGCGGCGCCGCATGCTGGCCTGGACTGTCGGCGGTGAGCCGCGCGAGCTGCTCGGCGCTGAATTTCCGGTTGCCGGGATTGACGCCACATCGCTGATCTGGGTCCCGCTCGCCCACCTGCCACGCAATGGCGCCGGTGAAGTTGATATCGACGCGTTGAACGTGTTGCCGGCGCCTGGCGAGGCCGAACTGAATGACTGGCTTGCGCGCGTCTCCCCGGACTCGCAGGAAGCCCCGCGCATCCGATTGCGCGCGGTGCTCCCGGCAGACGACGCTGGCGTGGCGGCCGAAGGCCTGGCCGGCCCTGCGCTGGCCGCGCCGGGCGCTGGCGCACCGGTCGCGCCCGTGCCGGCGGTGCTGGTCGAGCAGGGCGGCGAAGCGCTGCTCGATGGCGGCCCCGCCTTGCCGTCCGCGATCGATGGCGGCATGGCGCACATGCTGTTGCTGTGCGCCGAGCGCCACGGGCGCAGCGTACTGCGCTTTTTTGCCGCCGATGCAAGCGACGACCAATCGAGCACACTGCGTGCGTTGTTCTCCGACGCCTTGCGGCTGGCCCAGGAACTGAAGGCCGGCGCTTTGACGCCGGGCGCCCATGTCCTTTTGCAGTGCGACAGCGAGCACGCCGTGCTGCAGGCGCTGTGGGCGTCGATCCTGATCGGCGCGGTGCCGCTGGTGCTGCCGCTGGTGCGGGCAGGCGAGGGGGACCCGGCCATGCGCCGCATGGCACAGGTACTTGAAGTGCTGGACGACGCCGTCATCGTCGTGCATGCGAAACAGACCGAGGTTCGCCGCCAGTGCACCGACCTGCTGGCGCCCTGCGGCGCCCGCATTGTCGTTCTCACCGGTGGCAGCGAGCCGCTGCGGGCCGAGGCTGTATCGAAGCGCGCGGGCGCGGATCTGCTATGCCTGCAACTGACCTCCGGTTCCACCGGGCGTCCCAAATTGGTACCGCTTAGCCACGACAACGTGTTGGCGCAAATCGCGGCAGCAGTGGACTGCAATGGTTTCAATGCCGCCGACGTGAGCCTGAACTGGGTCGCGATGGACCATGTCGCCCCCATCATGCACCACTTGCGCGACACCGTTTCCGGGTGCGAGCAGATCTTCGTTGCCACCAGCCGCGTCATCGGCGCGCCGTCCACCTGGCTCGACCTGGTGGATGCATTCGGCGTTACGCAGATGTGGTCGCCCAATTTTGGCCTCAAGCTGCTCAACGCCGAATTGCGCGACGCGCCGGCCGGGCGCTGGAACCTGTCGCACGTGCGCGGCTTTATCAATGCGGGGGAACAGAATTCCTACGCTGCCGTGGCCGAGTTCATCGCGCTCGCGGGCCGGCAAGGCTTTGATGCGGCGGCAATGCGCCCCGCATTCGGCATGGCCGAACTGTGCACCGGCATCACATTTGCCACCGGCTTCGTTCTTGAGCAGGCCTGGCTGCGCCCGGCCGGCTCGGCGTCGGCCTTCGCCAGCCTGGGAGGGCCCACGCGCGGCACCAAGATTCGCATCGTCGACGAGCACGCGCAGCTACTTGGCTGCGGCCAGATCGGCCGCCTGCAGGTAAGCGGCCCGAGCATGATGCGCGGTTACCTGCGCGACGAACAGGCCAACCGCGCAGCGTTCACGGGCGACGGCTGGTTCGATACCGGCGACCTGGGTTTCATCGGCAACGGCAAGTTGTGCCTGACCGGCAGGTCGAAGGAAATCTTGTGCATACGCGGCGTGAACATTCCCTGCGTCGACGTGGAAGAGGTCATGGAACGGGTGGCCGGCGTGGCCGCCACGTTCACGGCGGCAGTGGCCGTTCCCGGCAGCGCCGATGGCGAAGAGCAGCTGGCCGTGTTCTATGTCGGCACCCCAGGCAGCGACGCGGCGAGCACCGCACAGGCGATCCGGCGCGAGGTGACCGTGGGCCTGGGTGTGCACCCGTCTCACGTGCTGGCGCTGGCGGAGGGCGCCTTTCCCAAGACGTCCAGCGGCAAAGTGCAGCGCGCGCAACTGCGCGAGCGCTTCGTGCGCGGCGAGTATGACGCACTAATGCCGGCCGGCGCGGCGCCGGCTGAAACTGACGATACAGTCGGCAACTGGCTGTTCCAGCGCGAATGGACGCGCCGTGCAACGCCGGCGCGCCTGTTCGGGCGCCGCGCCGGTGCCATCGTGCTGCTGCATGACGGCGGCGCCGAAGCGCTGGCCTGCGTTTCGCGGCTGCGCAAGGCAGGATGGACCGTCAGTGCTGCCGTCGCCCCGTTGGCAGACGACCTGGCGCTGCCGGCTTGGCGCGTGGTGCTGGACGCAGCCCTGGCGGAGCAGGGACAGGAGCGCAGCGTGCGCGTCGTGCGCTGGCTGGGTCAGGACGCAGCGCACGGGCGCGACGGCGCGGGCGATTGGGCGCATGCCGCGCGCGCCACTGCGGCCAACTTGCTGGGATTGGTGCGCGCCGTACTTGAGCGGGCCGACCGGGGTGTTGTTGCACTTGATGTGCTTACCCATGGCGCCTGGGCTGTCGTTGGCGGCGACGCTGTGCGTGGCGGTGCTGCCGCCTGCCGTGGCCTGCTGCGCACCGTCGCACAGGAGTACCCTGACCTCCAGGTGCGCCAGATCGACTTGCCGGCGGTGCTTGACGAAACAGTGCGCTGCGCGCTCGACGCAGAACTGCTGGCCGGCGATTGCCAGGACCAGGTGGCATTGCGTGCCTGCGGGCGGCATGTCGCCGGCCTGGCTGCGGTGCCTTTGCAGATGCTCATGGACCGGGCATGGCCTCGCGGGGCGAGCTGGATCGTCAGCGGGGGCCTGGGTGGCATCGCCTTCGAGGTATGCCGCTGGATCGCGGCGCAACATCAAGGACGTTTCATCTTGCTGGGCCGGCGCGCGCCGCAAGAGGCTTATTCCGCGCTGGCCAGGCTCAAGGCCGAAGGCGTGCAATGCACGTATCGCGCGGTGGACGTGGCTGACGCGCCCGCGCTGCAGGCGGCGGTGGCCAGCGCGCATGCGGAGCTTGGCGGTGAACTGGGCGGCGTCTTCCATCTCGCCGCTGAAGTTGGCGAAGCTGCGCTGGCCGACACCGGCATGGCGCATCTGATTGCCGCGTTTGACGCCCGCCTGCGCGGCGCCGTGCAGCTGCAGCGAATTGCGGCCAACTGGACCGGCCCGGTGGCTGCAAAGCCCCTGTTCATCATGTTCGGCTCCGTTAACGGCTGGGGCGGGGGCATCAACACGCTCGCCTATTCGGCTGCCTGCAGTTCGCTCGAGGCGGTGGCCGAGGACGCGGCCGGCGTCTTGCCTGCGCCATGGCGCAAGTTGGCCATTGGCTGGTCCTCGTGGGAAGACACCGGCTTGAGCCGCGACACGGTCACGCGCGCCATGCTGGCGCGGCGTTCTCTGGTGCTGCTCCGCCCGCGGCAGGCGATTGCGCTGCTGGCAGCGGCAGTCCAGTCCCCCGCGGCGGTGGTGTTCGCCGGCCTGTCGGCCACGCGTCCCGCAGTGCTGGCTCGGCTGCGCCATGGCAGTGTTCAGGCGCCGCAGGTCGAGGTGGACGATGCCGCGCTGGCAGCTTGCAGCGTGCCCCTCACCGACGCCTTCGGGCGCAAGGTGGCCGTGGTTCACATGGCGGGCGCTATGGCGGATTCGACCCCGGCGCAGTGGGCCGAGGGTTCGGTCGGCGCGCGCGTGGAATCCGTCTGGCGCGAAGTGCTCAATGTGACCGGCCGTTTGCGGGCCGATGACGACTTCTTTACCCTGGGCGGTCACTCCTTGCTGGCCACCCAGGTGGTCTCGCAGGTGCGCCAGAAGTTTGGCATCGACTTGCCCGGCAAGGTGTTGTTCGACCACTCGACGCTGATCGCGTTCTGTGCGCAGGTGGAGCAACTGCTGGACCAGGTGGCGGTCGGCGACGACGACGGTGCAGCGCCAGGCTTGGCCCTTCAGGCCCATGCCTGGGCGGCTGGCGAAGAAGCGCAGGCGTCATTCGCCCAGCAGCGACTGTGGCTGCTGGACCAGATGCAGCCTGGCGACCCGTTCTACAACATCGTGGCGGCGGTCGCGCTGCGCGGCGCGCTCGACGTGGCGGCGCTGGAAGGCGCTTTGCAGGCAATCGTCAACCGGCACGAAGCACTGCGCACCCATTTCGAGACCCGGCAAGGAGTTCTGGTGCAGATGGTGGCGCCGCACCTGCAGCTGGCGCTGCGCGCGCGCCAGGTGGAAGGCGATAACGACGCGTCCAGGTGGGCCCACGCGCACGCGCTGATGCGCCAGGAAGCCTTGCTGCCCTTCGACCTGGGCGCCGGACCGCTGCTGCGCGTGCAGCTCCTCGGACTTGACGCCGGCACCCATGTGCTGGTGCTGTCGATGCACCACATTGTCTCGGACCTGTGGTCGATGGGCGTGTTCGTGCGCGAACTGACGGCCCTGTACGAGCAAGCCGTCACGGGCCGGGCGGCGGCGCTGCCGGCGCCGGTGCTGCAATACCGCGATTTCGCGCGCTGGCAGCATGGCTATCTGCAGGGCGACGTGCTGCGCAAGCAGCTGGACCACTGGACCGACCTGCTGGGCGGCGAGCTGCCGGTGCTGGAGCTACCGCTGGACCGGCCGCGCCCGGCCGTGCAAAGCATGCGCGGAGCAACGCTGCGCTTTACTGTGGACGAAGAAGTACGCCTGGGCCTGGCCAAGCTGGCCAGGGCCGGCTCGGGCACGCTGTTCATGGTGCTGCTGGCCGCGTTCAAGGTTTTGCTGATGCGCTGGAGCGGGCAGCAGGACGTGGTGGTCGGCTCGCCGATTGCCAACCGCAACCGGCGCGAAATTGAAGAACTGATCGGCTTTTTTGTCAACACGCTGGTGCTGCGCACCGAGCTCGGAGGCGACCCGAGCTTCGAACAGCTGGTGCAGCGGGTGCGCGAAGGCGCGCTGCAGGCCTTTGCGCACCAGGACCTGCCGTTCGAGCGGCTGGTGGAAGAATTGCAGCCGCACCGCGAAGCAAACTACACGCCGCTGTTTCGCGTCATGTTCGCATTGCAGAATGCCCCGCTGGGCAATCTGACGCTGCCCGGCCTGGAGCTGGAACGGCTGGAAGTTCGCAGCGGCAGCGCCAAGTTCGACCTGACGCTGTTCATGTGGGAAGAGGCGCAGGGGCTGACGGGCGAGGTGGAATACAGCAGCGACCTGTTCGACGCCGCAACCATCGAACGGCTGGTAGCGGCCATGCGAGGCTTGCTGGCCGAAGTGGTGCGCACGCCGCAGGCGCGCCTTTCGCAGCTGGGCCGCGAGCATGGCGCCGCGCGCGCGCAGCTGCTGCTTGGCTGGAACGACACCGACATGGCGTACGAGGCCGACGCCAGCGTGCACGCGCTGGTGGAACGCCAGGCGCGCTTGCGCCCCGATGCGGTGGCGCTGGAACAGGGCACCCAAAAAATCAGCTACGGCGAACTTGATGCACAGGCCAACCGCCTGGCGCGCTACCTGCGCAGCAGCGGCGTCAAGCCGGGAGCGCGGGTGGCGGTTTGCCTGGAGCGTTCGCCGCTCCAGGTCGTGGCGCTGCTGGCGATCCTCAAGGCTGGCGCGGCGTATGTGCCGCTGGACGGCAGTTATCCGGCCGAGCGCCTGCGCCACATGCTGGCGGACTCGCAGGCGGGCCTGCTGCTGACCGAGCGCGCATGGGCCGGGCAGATGGCCGCCGCCAGCTTGCCCGACTGCCGCGAAGTGCTGCTCGACGAGTGCACCGAGCAGGTGCGGGCCGAGTCGTCCGCGCCACTGCAAGAAGCAGTCCCCGCGCAGGCACTGGCCTACGTAATCTATACCTCCGGTTCGAGCGGCCAGCCCAAGGGCGTGGCGGTGACGCACCGGGGCGTGCTGCGCCTCGTCACGGCGACCGACTACATCGCCTTTGGCGCGCAGCAGGTAATGCTGGCCGCAGCACCTGTCAGCTTTGACGCTTCGACCTTTGAGCTGTGGGGCGCGCTGGCGCATGGCGCCCGGCTGATATTGGCTGGCGCCGGTCGCCAGTCGCTGGCCGAACTGGGGGAACTGGTGCGTCGGCATGAAGTCTCCACGCTGTGGCTGACCGCGCCGCTGTTTCACCTGATGATCGAGGAAGGCGCGCACTATCTGCAAGGCGTCAGGCAGCTCATCGCCGGTGGCGACGCGCTGTCGGCAACCGTGGTGCGCAAGGCGCGCCAACTGCTGCCCGACTGCCGGCTGGTCAACGGCTACGGGCCGACCGAAACCACCACCTTTGCCTGCACCTTTGATACAGCGCTGCTGGCGCCGGACGCGGCCACGGTGCCGATCGGCAGGCCGATCGCCAACACCCGCGCCTATGTGCTGGACGTTGACGGCGAACCGGTCGCGCTGGGCGTGGCGGGCGAACTTTATCTGGGCGGCGCCGGCCTGGCCTGGGGCTACCTGGGGCATAGCGCGCTGACGGCCGAGCGTTTCGTGCCCGACGCGTTCGGGCCGCACCCAGGTGCGCGACTGTACCGCACCGGTGACCGGGCGCGCTGGCGCGCCGACGGGCAGCTTGAATTCATGGGCCGGCTGGACCAGCAGGTCAAGGTGCGCGGGCACCGGGTGGAGCTGGGCGAAATTGAAAGCGCACTGCGCGAGCATCCGGCCGTCAAAGATGCGGTGGCGACGGTGCGCGAAGACAGCCCTGGCGAAAAACGCCTGGTGGCGTATGTGGTGCCGCAGCTGGAAAAGGCGCTCGAACAAGTAGAGCAGGGCGAGAACGAGCCGGAGCTGGGGAACCGCCAGGTGGCCGAATGGCAGGAACTGTATGAGCAGTCGGTGTACGCCGGCGGCGCGCAGGCGGGCGAAGCGCAGGCCGAAGAATTTGCGCTGAGCGGCTGGAACAGCAGTTACACGGGCGAGCCGATCGACGTGTGGCAAATGCGCGAATGGGTGCAGGCGACGGTTGACCGGATCGGCGCATTGGGCGCGCGCAGCGCATGGGAAATTGGCTGCGGCACCGGCTTGCTGCTGCTGCGCCTTGCCAGCGCCACCGAGCACTACCTGGGTACCGATTTCGCACAGGGCGCGCTGGACTATGTGGAACGGCGCGCGGGCGCACTGGGCTTAGGCCAGGTGACGCTGGAACGCCGGCTGGCCGACTGCTTCGACGGCATGCCGGCACGGCGCTTCGACACGGTTGTGCTGAATTCGATCGTGCAGTACTTCCCCGACCGCGCCTATATGGACCGGGTGCTGGAAGGGGCGCTCGACGCCGTGGCCGATGGCGGCACGGTGTTCATTGGCGACGTGCGCAGCCTGCCGCTGCTCGAGACGTTCCACGCGTCGGTGCAATCGTGGCAGGCCGCAGGCGGCACGCCAGCCGGACAGCTGCGCGAGCGCGTGGCGCGCCAGATGGCGATGGAAAAGGAGCTGGTACTCTCGCCCGCTTATTTCCTGGACCTGGCACTGCGCCTGGGACGCGTGGCGCACGTGGAAGTGCTGCACAAGCACGGCCACGCCAGCAACGAACTGACCGGTTACCGCTACGATGTGGTACTGCACGTCGGTCCCAAGCAGGAAGGCGCCGTGCTGGCGCTGGACTGGCTGGACTGGCGCGAAGCCAAACTGGATGAAGCAGGCCTGCGCGCGCTGCTGGAGAGCCAGTCGCCGACGGTGGCCCGGCTGGGACTGGCGCGCATCCCGAACGCGCGCATGGTGGCCGACGCGGCGCTGGCGCGCGCATTACAGGAAGCCGGTTCCGAGGTGCCGCTGGCACGCCTGCAGGAACAAGCGGCAGATGCGGCGCAAGGTGCGTCCCAACCGCAGGCGCTGGTGGAGCTGGCCCGTGAACTGGGTTGGACGGCGCGGCTGCGCTGGAGTGGTGCGCAGCAGGACGAGACCTGCTTCGACCTGGTGCTGGAGCGCGTCGGAGCGGCGCCCGCATGGATCGCGCCGCGGGCGCTGCCCGCTGCCGGCTGGGTGGCGAGCAACCAGCCACTGGCAGGACAGATGATGGAAGAGCTGCTGCCGGCACTGCGCGTGCATCTGCAAGCACGGTTGCCGGAATACGCGCAGCCGGGCGCGCTGGTGCTGCTCGAGTGGCTGCCCACCACGGCCAATGGCAAGGTGGACTACCGGCGCCTGCCGGCGCCAAAAGGCGCTGGCAGTACCCAGGAACGGGTGGAGCCGCGCAACGCGCTGGAGCAGGAGCTGGCGCAGATTTGGTCGCAGCTGCTGCGGGTGGAACGCATCGGCGTGCACGACAATTTCTTTGAACTGGGCGGCCATTCGCTGCTCGCCATCCAGGGCATTGCCCGCATCCGGGAACGGCTGCAGGTCGATGTGCCGCTCCAGGTTTGCTTTGCCAACCCCACGCTGGAAGGGCTGGCACGGGCGGTGGAGGAAGTCCGGGCCACAGTGGCTGCGGCCCCCGCCGCGCCGCGCATCACGCGCTTGGACCGCAAGGCGACGATACGTCCGGTGCCGGCTGCCCCGAAGCGCTGAACCGCATGCACCACGACACGACATTGACAGGCTCAAAGACTATGATGACATCCACTTCGGCTAGCGCTACGCCACCTGGCGACGACGACGCGTTCTATGAATTTGAGGCCTCGTTCGCCCAGCAGCGGCTCTGGTTCCTCGACCAGCTCACGCCTGGCTCGCCGTTCTACAACTTGCCGGTAGCGTTGCGGATGCGCGGCGCGCTCGATACCAATTTGCTGCGCGCCTGCCTGGACGCGCTCGTGCAGCGCCATGAGTCGCTGCGCACCACGTTCGCGGAAAGTGAAGGCCAGCTGCTGCAGTTGATACGGCCCGAGGGCCAGGTATGCTGGACCGAGCGCCACCTGGAAGAAGGCGACAGCAGCGCAGGGGCGCAGCGCGCCTTTGAGGAAGCGCTGGCGGAAGGGCAGCGCCCATTCGACCTGGAACGCGGGCCGCTGTTTCGCGCCTGCCTGCTGCACATCGCCGAGCAGGACTGGGTGCTGTGCCTGAGCATGCACCACATTGTTTCCGATGGCTGGTCGCTGGGCGTGCTGGTGCGCGAACTGGGCGCGCTGTATCGGGCCGGCCTTGCCGGGGAACAGCTGGCATTGCCGGAACTCGAATTCCAATACCCGGACTACAGTCACTGGCAGCGCGAATGGATGAGCGGCGAGGCGCAAGATCGTCAACTCGCGTACTGGCATGCCAAGCTGCAGGACGCCCCTGCGAGGACGGCGCTGCCCACTGATTTTCCGCGCCCGCACAAGCAATCCTATCGCGGCGACCTGCTGCCGGTGGAGATCGACCCGGCGTTGACCGCTGCGCTGCGTGCGCTCGCCACGCGCGCCGGCACCTCCTTGTTCATGGTGGTGCTGGCCGCCTACCAGACGCTGCTCTGGCGGCACGCGGGGCAGACCGACATCAGCGTCGGCGTACCGGTAGCCAACCGGCCAAGAATGGAACTGGAAGGCTTGATCGGATGCCTGATCAACACGCTCGTCATGCGCGCGCAGATTGATCCTCAGGCCTCGTTCCTGGTCTTGCTAGGCCAGGTCAAGCAGACCGCGCTCGAAGCGTTCGCGCACCAGGACTTGCCGTTCGAAAGGCTGGTCGAGCACCTCAAGCCGGCCCGGGACCTGAGCCATGCACCGCTGTTTCAAACCATGTTCATGCTGCAGAACATGCCGATGGATGCGTTCTCCCTGCCCGGAGTCGACTGTGTTCCACTTGACCTCAATATCGGGACGGCGAAATTTGACCTTACGCTCTCGCTGACCGAGCGGGGCGACAGCCTGGTCGGCTATCTTGAATATGCCAGCGACCTGTTTGAGCGCGCCACGGTCGCTCGCATGGCCGGCCATCTGACCGCGCTTTTGCGCTCGCTCGTGCGCACGCCCGAACTGCCGCTGGCGGCTTTGCCCTGGATGTCGAGCGACGAGCAGGACGTGCTGGCGCGTGCCTGGAGTGTGGGCGAAGCCGGGCCCGAATCGTCAACCCTGCTGCATCGGTTCGACGCACAGTGCGCGGCTCACCCCGACGCGATCGCTCTCGAAGAAGACGCCGGCCGGCGCCGTCTCACCTACGGGGAACTGGACGCGCGCTCGGCAGCCTTTGCGGCGCGCCTGCAGGCAGCCGGCGTCGGTCCCGACACGCGGGTGGCGCTGTGCATGGAGCGCTCCATCGAGCTGGTGGTCGCGTTGATCGGTATCCTGCGCGCCGGCGGGGCTTATGTGCCGCTGGACCCTGCATATCCGGCCGAACGGCTGGCCTATATCCTGCGCGACTGCGCGCCGGTGGCCCTGGTCGCCACCGCGCAGACGCTCGCGAATCTGCCGCCGTCGGCACTGCCGGTCTTAGACCCGACGGCGCTTGACGCGGCCGCGCCCATGGCCAACGTCAAGCACGCACTGCACCGGCATAGCCTGGCCTATGTGCTGTACACGTCCGGTTCCACCGGGCGCCCGAAGGGCGTCGCGGTCACCCACGGCGCACTGGACAACTTTTTGCATGCCATGGGCAGTGAACCCGGCTGCGCACCCGGCGAGGGCGTGCTGGCGCTCACTTCCATCTCCTTCGATATCGCGGGCCTGGAGCTGCTGCTGCCGCTGGTCAGTGGCGCACGGGTTGTCATGGTCTCGCGCGACGACGCGCGCGATCCGCTGCAGATCGCCGCCCACGTGGCGGCGGGACGGGTGACCTTGATGCAGGCAACGCCGTCGACCTGGCGCATGCTGCTCGACGCCGGCTGGACGGCGCCGCAAGGCATGCGCTGCCTGTGCGGCGGCGAAGCCATGCCGCGCTCGCTCGCCGCGCGCCTGCTCAGTGGCGGCGCGCGCCTGTGGAATGTGTATGGCCCGACCGAGACGACCGTCTGGTCCACCGCGACTGAAATCCCGGCCTCCGACGTTGACCCACTGATCGGGCGCCCGCTGCGCAACACGCGCGTGCATGTGCTGGACAAATGGCTGCTGCCGGTGCCGGCCGGAGTGTGGGGTGAGCTCTACATCGCGGGCGAAGGCCTGGCGCGCGGTTATCTGGCGCGGCCCGATCTGACGGCGGAGCGCTTTGTCCCCGAACCGTTCGGCGCGCGCGCCGGAGAGCGGATGTATCACACCGGCGATGTGGTGCGCTGGCGGGCCGACGGGAAGTTGGAGTACCTCGGCCGGGGTGACGGCCAGGTCAAGATCCGCGGTTTTCGCATCGAGCTCGGTGAAATCGAGCACCAGCTGTCGCTACATGCGCAGGTAGCCTCGGCGGTGGTGCTGGCCCGCGCTGATGCGCCGGGCGAACAACGCCTGGTCGCGTATGTCACGCTCGTTGACGCCCGTGATGGCATTGCCGCCACGCTCAAGGCGCATCTGCAGTCGGCGCTGCCGGACTACATGGTGCCATCGCTGTACGTGGTGCTGGACCAGCTGCCATTGACCCCGAACGGCAAGATCGACCGTCAGGCACTGCCTGCGCCGGACGTCACGCTGGCGCCGGATCTGGTCGCGCCGCGCACCGCCGACGAGCTGCTGCTCGCGCAGATCTGGGCGGAGGCCCTGGGACGCGACGCTCACCAGACCATTGGCGTGCATGAGAATTTCTTCGATATCGGCGGGCACTCGCTGCTGGCCACGCACGTGCTGGCCAAGATACGCGCCGCATTCGACCTGGAGCTGCCGCTGCGCGCGCTGTTCGACGCCGGCACCATCGCCACGCTGGCCGACCGTATCGCGCAGGAGCGCCAGGAGCAGGGTGGTGCGGGCGCCGCGCCGGCCATACCCGCGATCACGCGCTGCGAGCGCAACGCGCCACTGGCGCTGTCGTTCGCCCAGCAGCGGCTCTGGTTTATCGACCAGCTTGAAGGCAGCACTGCGCTGTACAACATGCCGGCCGCCGTGCGCCTGCGCGGCACGCTGGACGCCGCTGCGCTCGAGCGCAGCCTGGACGAGATCGTGCGGCGCCATGAAGCGCTGCGTACGCGTTTTGTCACGCTGGACGGGCAGCCGCACCAGGTGATCGATGCGGCGGCAGGCAGTGCGCTCGCATTCACTGACCTCACTAGCCTGGACCGCGCCGAGCGCGAACAGCAAGCCGGCCAGCTGGCGCGCCAGGAAGCGCAGACGCCCTTCAAGCTGGACGGCGGCGCATTGCTGCGCGCCCGCCTGATCCGCCTGCAGGAAGACGAGCACATGGTGCTGCTGACGATGCACCACATTGCGTCGGACGGCTGGTCGATCGGCATCCTGGTGCGCGAAATGGCCGCGCTGTACCTGGCTTATTCGCAGGGACAGCCGTCCCCGCTGCCGGAACTGGCGATCCAGTACGCCGATTTCGCCCACTGGCAGCGCAGCTGGCTGCAAGGCGACGCGCTGGCGCAGCAAATGGGCTACTGGAAGGAGCAACTGGGCGGTGCACCGACGCTGCTGACCTTGCCGACCGACCGGCCGCGTCCCGCGATGCCGAGCTATCGCGGCGCCAGGCTGGCGTTCACCATTGACGCGGCCACCACGGCCGCCCTGCAGGCGCTCAGCCGCCAGGCCGGCGCGACCCTGTTCATGACCTTGACCGCCGCTTTCAACGTGCTGCTGGCGCGCCATGCCGGGCAAAGCGATATCTGCATCGGCACCCCGATCGCCAATCGCCGTCACGCTGAACTTGAGCCGCTGATCGGCTTTTTCGTCAACACCCTCGTGCTGCGCACCCAGGTGGACGGCACGGCATCCTTCAGCGCGCTGCTGCAGCAAGTGCGCGCCACCGCGCTGCAAGCCTATGCGCACCAGGATCTGCCGTTTGAGCAGCTGGTCGAAGCGCTCAATCCCGAACGCCACACCAGCCACGCGCCCGTGTTCCAGGCGATGCTGGCCATGCTCAATGCGCCGATGGACGAGGTGGTGCTGCAGGGCCTGACGATGCAGGCCCTGCCCGCGACGGATACGCCGGCCAAGTTCGACCTGACCTGGCATGTGCAGGAAGAAGGCGGGCAGTTGCTCACCAGTTTTGAGTACAGCACCGACCTGTTTGACGCCCGGACCATGCAGCGCATGGCAGCTCACCTGAGCGCGCTGCTCCAGGCGGCGGTCGCGCAGCCGCAGTGCGCGCTCGACCAACTGGACATGCTTGGGGCAAGCGAACGCGCCCAGCTGCTTTACGGCTGGAACGACACCGCCGCGGAGCGCGGACAGTCGGGGTGCGTGGATCGGTTCACCGTTGACTCGGTCCAGCAACTGTTCGAAGCGCAGGTCCGGCTGACGCCAGACGCTGTCGCGGTGGTGTACGAAGGCGCGCAGCTAAGCTATGCGGAACTGAACGCGCGCGCCAATCAGTTGGCCCACTATCTTCGCCTCGCCGGTGTTGGGCCGGACATGACGGTCGGCCTGTGCGTGGAACGCTCGCTGGACATGGCCATTGGCGTGCTCGGTGCGCTCAAGGCCGGCGCCGCCTATGTGCCGCTCGACCCGGCCTATCCGCCCGAACGCCTGGCGTACATGCTCGCTGATGCGCGCCCGGCGGTGCTGCTTACCCAGCAGCGCTTCATTGACGGCGGCGAGCTGCAGCCCGGCGGCGACATTGCCGTGTTCTGTCTCGACACCCAGGCGGCGCAACTCGATGCGCTGCCCACGTCTGATCCGCACAACAGCACCGGCCCCGACAACCTGGCTTACGTGATCTACACGTCAGGCTCCACCGGCAAGCCGAAAGGCACCTCGCTGCCGCACCGCGCATTGGCCAATCTGCTGATCTGGAGTGAGCAAGCCTTGCCCAAGACGCGCCGCGCGCTGCAGTTCGCGTCCGTCAGCTTCGATGTCAGCTTCTGCGAAATGTTCACCAGCTGGCAGTCCGGCGGCACTTTGTTCATCGTGCCGGAATACGTGCGCGTCGATCCTTATGCGCTGGCCGAGTTCATGACGCGCCACGCGATCGAAACGGCCACGCTGCCGGTGCTGGTCCTGCAGACCATTGCCGCGATCGCGCCGTCGGCACGGGTCGAGCTGTCGCACCTGAAAGAGATCATCGCCACCGGGGAAGCCTTGTCCGTCACCAGCGCGCTGCGCGACTTTTTGCGCTTGGACGGACGCCGCCTGCACAACCATTACGGTCCGTCCGAAACCCACGTCGTCACAGCCTATACGCTGCCCGCAGATGGAACGTCTGGATCCGGATTGCCGCCCATCGGTCGCCCGATCGACCATACCCAGATCTACCTGCTCGACGCCAACCTCGCGCCGGTCGCCATCGGCGTGACCGGCGACCTGTACATCGCGGGCGAGAACCTGGCGCGCGGGTACCTGAACCGCCCGGACCTGACGGCGGAAAAGTTCATCCCCAATCCGTTTTGCCCCACACCGGGTGCGCGCATGTACGGCTCGGGCGACCTGGCGCGCTATCTGGCCGACGGCAACATTGAATACCTCGGCCGCAAGGACGGGCAAATCAAGCTCCGCGGCTTTCGCATCGAACTGGGCGAAATCGAAACGCGTATCCTGGCCATGGAGGAAGTGCGCGACGCCATTGTGATGCTGCGCGAAGACCAACCCGGCGACAAAGTCCTGGTAGCCTATCTGACGCTGGCGCAGGGCGTGCAGGGCGAACGGGTGAATGACCTTGGCGCTGCGCTCAGGCAGGTGCTGCCCGACTACATGGTGCCGGCGCATTTCGTGGTGCTGGAGAGCTGGCCGTTAACCGTCAACGGCAAGATCAACCGCAAGGCGCTGCCGGCGCCGCAGATGCTGCGCGGCGAGCATGGCTTTTGCGCGCCACGCACGGCGACTGAACAGACGCTGGCGCAGATCTGGGCCGGCTTGCTCAAGCTCGACCAGGTGGGCGTTCACGATAATTTTTTCCATATCGGCGGCCATTCGCTGCTGGCCACGCAAGTGCTGGCCAAGGTGCGCGCCACGTTCGCGCTCGAGTTGCCGTTGCGCGCGCTGTTTGACGCGCCGACGCTCAGCGCGCTGGCTGATCGCATCGACCAGGCGCGCCAGGAGCAGGGCGCTGCAAACGGGCTGCCCGCATTGCCGGCTATCGCCCGGGCCGACCGCAACGCGCCGCTGGCGCTCTCGTTCGGCCAGCAGCGATTGTGGTTCATCGACCAGCTGGAAGGCAGCACTGCGCTGTACAACGTACCGGCTGCGGTGCGCCTGCGCGGCAGTCTGGACGCCGATGCGCTGGCGCGCAGCCTGAGCGAAATCATGCGCCGCCATGAATCGCTGCGCACCCGTTTTGCCAATGTGGGCGGGGAGCCGCGCCAGCTTGTGATCCCTGCGACTGGCTGTGCGCTCGCGTTCACGGACCTAACTGAGCTAACCGGCCTGGACGGCGCCGGGCGCGAAGCGCAAGCCGCCCATCTGGCCTGCGAAGAAGCGCAAACCCCGTTCAAACTGGACGGCGGCGCACTGCTGCGCGCCCGGCTGATCCGCCTGGCGCTGGGCGAGCACATCGTGCTGCTAACGATGCACCACATCGCCTCGGACGGCTGGTCGATCGGCATCCTGGTGCGCGAACTGGCCGCGCTGTACACGGCCTATGCGCAAGGGCAGGCGTCGCCGCTGCCGGAACCGGCGATCCAGTATGCCGATTTCGCCCAGTGGCAGCGCGCCTGGCTGCAGGGAGACACGCTGGCGCAGCAGCTGCTCTACTGGAAAGAGCAATTGAGCGGTGCGCCAACCTTGCTGACCTTGCCGACCGACCGTCCGCGGCCGGCTTCGCCAAGCCATCGCGGCGCCAGTCTCACCTTCGTCATCGGCGCGGCCACCACGGCCGCCTTGCAAACGCTCAGCCGCGACGCCGGCGCCACCTTGTTCATGACCTTGACCGCAGCCTTCAACGTGCTGCTGGCGCGCCATGCCGGCCAGAGCGACATTTGCATCGGCACGCCGATCGCCAATCGCCGCCACGCCGAACTTGAGCCGCTGATCGGCTTTTTTGTCAATACGCTGGTGCTGCGCACTCAGGTCGATGGCACCGCCACCTTCAGCGAACTGCTGCAGCAGGTGCGCGCCACGGCGCTGGCCGCGTATGCGCACCAGGACCTGCCGTTCGAGCAGCTGATCGAAGCGCTCAATCCCGAGCGCCACACCAGCCACGCACCGGTGTGCCAGGTGATGCTGGCGCTGCAAAATACGCCGGACGACGCGCTGGCGTTGCCAGGCCTGCGCATGGACGTGCTGCCGGCAGCGCAACTGCCGGCCAAGCTCGACCTGACCTGGTATGCGCGCGAAGAGGGCACTCAGTTGCTCTGCACCTTTGAATACAGCACCGATCTGTTCGACGCGGCGAACATGGCGCGCATGGCCGGGCACCTGACACGCCTGCTCGACGCGGTGGCGGCCGACCCGGCGCGCCAAGTGGGCACGCTGCCGATGCTGTCGGCGGGCGAGCGCGAACAGTTGCTGGTCACGTGGAACCAGACCGATGTCGCCTATCCCACCGCGCCATGCATCCACCAATTGTTCGAAGCGCAGGTGGCGCGCACGCCGGACCAGGTGGCGCTTAGCTGCCAAGGTGAACGAATCAGCTTCGCGCAATTAAATGCCCGCGCCAACCGCGCCGCACACAGTCTGCGCGCGCGCGGCATCGAACCGGGGGCGGTGGTCGGGGTCTGCCTGGAGCGCAATGCGGACTTGATCGTCGCGCTGCTGGCGGTGCTAAAAGCCGGCGCCGCCTACCTGCCGCTGGACCCGGCCTATCCGGCCGAGCGCTTGCGCTTCATGCTGGACGACGCCGCCACCACGCTGGTGCTGGCGCATGCCTGCTTTGGCGACCTTGTGGCGGGCTCCAAGGCGCCGGTCCAGGTAATCGACAGCGCCTGGGGCGAGGGCGAAAGCGCCGCCAACCCGGCGCCGCTTGTCTCCCCGCAGGACCTGGCCTACCTGATCTACACCTCCGGCTCGACCGGCAAGCCCAAAGGCGTGGCGATTGAACACCGCGCCACCGTCACGCTGCTGCACTGGGCGCGCGACGCCTTTACGCCGGCACAGCGCGCCGGCATGCTGGCCTCGACCTCGGTGTGCTTTGACCTGTCGGTATTCGAGATCTTTGTCCCCCTCAGCTGGGGCGGGCGCATCCTGCTGGTGGAAAATGCGCTGCATCTGCCGACCATGCAGGACCAGGGCAGTCTCACCTTCATCAATACCGTCCCTTCGGCGATGACGGAACTGGTGCGCTTGAACCAGGTGCCGGCCGGCGTCAAAGTGGTCGGCCTGGCCGGAGAACCCCTACAAAACGCGCTGGCGCAAAGTCTTTATCAGGCGGGCGTCGAAAGCGTCTATAACCTGTATGGACCGTCGGAAGACACCACCTACTCGACGTTCGACCGGATCGCGCCGGGCAGCCTGGATGCAGTCTCGATCGGGCGCCCGGTCGCCAACACGTGCCTGTACATCCTGGACGCGTTCCTGCAGCCGGTGGCGCTGGGCGTGGCCGGTGAACTGTACATTGGCGGCGCCGGCCTGGCGCGCGGCTATCTGCACCGTCCCGAGTTGACGCAGGCGGCCTTCATTGCCGACCCGTTCAGCACCGCGCCGGGCGCGCGCCTGTACCGGACCGGCGACCTGGCGCGTTACCGCGCCGACGGCCGCGTCGATTACCTCGGGCGCATCGATCACCAGGTCAAGCTGCGCGGCTACCGCATCGAACTGGGCGACATCGAAGCGGCGCTCTTGAACCACGGCGCCGTGCGTGAAGCGGTGCTGCAGGTACGTGAAGACAAGCCTGGTGACCGGCGTTTGGTCGCCTACCTGGTGGCCGCCGGCGATGCGCCGGATGTGGGCGTGCTGCGCAGCTTCTTGCTGGGCAAGCTGCCGGGCTACATGGTGCCGTCGGCCTTTGTCGTGCTCGCGCAGTTGCCGCTCACGCCCAACGGTAAGGTTGACCGCAAGGCACTGCCGGCACCCGTGCTGCCTGCCACGCTCGCGGCAGCGCCCGAGGTCATGACGGCCACGCAGCAGCAAGTGGCCGCCATCTGGCGCGCGCTGCTGGGCGTGCCGCAGGTGGGACTGCATGACAATTTCTTCGACCTGGGCGGGCATTCGCTGCTGGCGCTGCGGATGGTTGCGGAACTCGAGCAAAAGCTGGCCTGGCGCGGTTCGGTGGCCGCAGTCTTTGAGCATCCGACGCTGGCGCAGCTGGCCGACCGGGTGACCCTCGATGGCGCTGAAGTGCATGAAGCTCGCCTCGAAACAGTGGTAGGCGACAGCAACGACGCGCCACTGTCGTTCGCCCAACAGGGCGTCTGGTTCATGCATCAATTCGATGTGGCCCGCGCCGCCTACCTGATGCCGGCCGCAGTGCGCATTGACGGACCGCTCGACGCCGACTGCCTGCATGCGGCGCTGCGCCAGCTGACGCAGCGCCAGCACAGCCTGCGCACGGGCTTTGTCACGCAAGACGGGGTGGCGCTGCAGCGGGTGTTTGCCGAGGTGGCCATTGACCTGCCGATGCTTGACATCGGCCCCGGCACCGAGGAAGAACTGGCCGCCCGCACCAGCGCGCAAATCGCCGCGTTCAGGAACCAGGATTTCGATCTGGCCCAGGCGCCGCTGTGGCGCTGCATGCTGCTGCGCGCCACGCCAGAGCGCCACGTGCTGCTGCTCGTGCAGCACCATATTGTCTCGGACGGCTGGTCGGCCCATATCCTCATCAGCGAACTGGTGACGCTGTATCTGGCGCAGCGCGATCAGCGCGCGGCGCAGTTGCCGCCTTTGACGCTCCAGTATGCCGATTTTGCGCGCCGCGAGCGCCGTGAACTCGATGAGGACGCGTTCCGGGAGCCACTCGCCTATTGGCGCACCCAGCTTGCGCAACTGCCCCCGCCGTTCGAACTGGCCGGCAGCAAGGCGGCGCCGCTGGAAAGAAGCTACCGCGGCGCGGTGCGCTATTTTGTGGTGCCGGCCGACGTGCGCGGCGCGCTGGCCGCGTATGCGCGCACGCAGCGCGTCTCGGTCTACATGGCCACGCTGACGGCGTTCACGCTGGTGCTCGGCCACTACGGGCGCCAGCGCGACATCGTAATCGGTTCACCCGCAGTGAACCGCCCGCGCGCCGAACTGCAGAACCTGATCGGCTATTTTGTCGATTCGCTGGTGCTGCGCCTGCGCTTTAATGAGCGCATGGCGCTGCCTGAACTGATCGGCGAGAGCCGCAAGGTGGTGCTTGAGGCGCAGCAGCACCGCGCCATCCCGTTCGAGCAACTGGTCGACAAGCTGCGCGTCGAACGGTCGCTTGGCAGCACACCGCTGTTCCAGGTGTGGTTCAACTACCAGAACGATTTGGGCGCCATCGTCGATGCCGACAATCTGCGTCTGACGCCTTTGCCGATCGACGACGACGTGGCCAAGTTCGTCCTGTCGCTGACGATCAGTGAAACCGACGATGAGCTGCGCGGCTATCTGACCTATGCGGTCGATCGCATCGATGACGCCCAGGCCAAATGCGTCATCGAGCGCCTGTGCGACCTGCTGCGCCTGATGCCTGCAATGGGCTCGCCTTCGCTGGGCGCGATCGACGAGGCGCTCGACGCCCTGGCGGCGCAGCGCGAGCAGGAGGCGCAGGCCGAGCGCAGCAAGCAGGACGGCGCGTTCCTGCGCTCGCTGCGGGCGCGGCGCACTTCCTTGCCGGCCGGGTAAGCAGGCAGCTGCGCGCTTGAACACAACGACAATACAACATTGATGAAGCTAGGAAGTAATAATGACCATGACCATGACCATGACCATGACCACCGACCGCGCTGAGCCATGCGCCGTGTCCCCGCAGCAGCGCATGATCTGGCGCGAGCTGCGAAAGGGCGCGCCGTGTCGGGCTATTGCGCTTGGCATGAGCGATGCCGCGCCTGACGACGAGCATCTGGCGGCCGCCGCCCACGCGCTGCTGCGCTCGCACCCTTTGCTGCGTTCGCGCTTTACTGGCACCGATGCCGGCCTGCCTGCCGGCGCCACCGATGGCGCAGACATGTCCGCTTTGCTGTCCCGGCTCGCCTTGCCCGCGGAGATGGAATTGGCATGGGAGGCGCTGCACGGTCTCGACCTTGGCACGGTCGCACAGGCGGTGCTTTATTATGGGCACAGCCAACTGCCGGACGGGCGCTGGCTGTGCGCGGTGGCCATGCCCGGTATGCATGCGGATGGCGCAAGCGCGGCTGCGGTGCTGGAAACGCTGTACGCGCGCCCGGTTATCGGAGCCGATGCGATTCCCTATGACGACCTGGCCCTGTGGTGGGACGATCAACTGCTTGACGAAGAGCGCGCCGACGGGCGCCGCCATTGGCGCGCACTGCCGGTGCCAATTGTTCCACCGCTGCCGGCCGAACGCGAGGCGGCAGGGGGCATGGAGAGCGGCACGCGGGTGCGCCGCACCTTGGCAGAACCGGCTTGCCGGCGCCTGCAGGCGCTGTGCCAGGCGCTGCAAATCGATAGTGAAACCTGGCTGCTGGCCGTCTGGGGCGAGCTGTTGCGCCGCGTGGTTGGGGGCGAGGCCGATACGGTGCTGCCGCTGTGGCTGCGTGACGGAGGACGCGACATGCAGGAGCTTGCCGATACGCTCGGCCCGGTCGCCAAGCTGCTGCCGGTGGCGATGCCGGTGTCCACAGATGCGCCGTTTTCGCGCCAGCTGCGCGTCTGGCAGGCGGCGCTGCAGCAGTCGCGGCGCTGGGCCAGCGATTTCGAACCCGCACAGGTGGAGCGTCTGGCCCCAAGCGCGGCAGGTCCCGCGTGCCCGTTGCAGTTTGCCTGCTATCCCCAGCGCCCGGCCGGTCTGGATCTGGCGCGCCATGCCGACGTGCTGGCTGCCCATCGCTTGCGCTTGAGCGCCTGGATTGGCGAGGCCGGCTGGGCCACGGTGGAAATCGACGCCGATGCGTCATTCGGCCACGCGTATGGCGCGCGCTTGCTGGACCAGTTCATGGCGGCCCTGAACGCCACCCTGGACGACCCTGAGGTGGCGGCCAACCGGCTTGCCTTGCTCGATGATGCCGCGCGCGAGGAAGTGCTCACGCGCTTTAACCCTGCGTTCACTGTTCGCCGGGACGACGAAGATGTGGCGCTGCGGTTTGCCGCCCAGGCGCGCAGCGCGCCGCACCGCGTGGCGGTGGAAGACGAGACGGGCGCCTGGACCTATGCTCAGCTGGACCATGCGGTGGAGGCGCTCGTGCGGCGCATGCGCGAGGCCGGTGTCGGCCTTGAAGACCGGGTCTGCATCTGCCTGGAGCGCAGCCGCGCCTTGCCGCTGGCCGTGCTGGCCGCGCTGCGCGCCGGTGTCGCCTATGTGCCGCTCGACCCGGCGCTGCCGCCGGCGCGCATGGCGGCGGTGCTGGCCCAGGCCAGGCCGGTGCTGGTGCTAGCCGATGCGCACACGGGCGCGCTGTTGCCGGCGCTCGCCTGCACGGTGCTGATGGTCGATGCCGCCGCGCTGGAGCAAGAGGGCGCCGCAGCCGGCCCCCCCGCTACTTTGCAGGCGCTGGCGCCGCAGCAGGCAGCGTATGTCATGTTCACGTCCGGCTCGACCGGCGCGCCCAAGGGCGTGGTGGTGCCGCGCGCGGCGCTGGCCAATTTTCTGGTGGCCGTCGGGCTAACGCATCGGCTTGGCGAGGACGACGCGGTGCTCGGTCTCACCTCGCTTTCTTTCGATATCGCCGGACTCGAATTGCTGTTGCCGCTGGTCGAGGGCGCTCGCCTGGTGCTCGCTTCGGCCGCCAGCGCGCGCGACCCGGAAGCGATTGCCAGGCTGGTAGAGCGCACTGGCGTGACGCTGATGCAGGCAACGCCCGCCACCTGGCAGCTGCTGTGCGAAAGCACCTGGCCAAAGACCGACAAGCCGCTGCGCGTACTGTGCGGTGGCGAAGCGATGAGCGCGTCGCTGGCCAGGGCACTGCTTGAGCGCGTGAGCGAGGTGTGGAATATGTACGGCCCCACCGAAACCACCATCTGGTCCACTTCGCACCGGCTCACGGCGGCTCTGTCGCAGCCTTTGATCGGGCGCCCGTTGCGCAACACCTCCTGCCATGTGCTCGACGCGTATCTGGAACCGGCGCCGGTGGGCGTGACTGGTGAACTGTATATCGGCGGCGACGGCGTGGCGCGCGGCTACTTCGACCGGCCCGACCTGACGGCTGAGCGCTTCGTGCCGGATTTGTTCGGAACGCCCGGCGCGCGCCTGTATCGCACCGGCGACCTGGCCCGCTACCGTGCCGACGGCACCCTCGAATGCCTGGGTCGCATCGACCAGCAGGTCAAGATCCGCGGCTTCCGGGTCGAGCCGGGGGAAATCGAGGCGGCGCTGGTGCGCGCGCCGGGCGTTGGCCAGGCGCTCGTCATGCTGCGCGAAGACGACCCTGGTGCGCCAAAGCTGGTGGCGTATGTGACGGCGCGCGAGGCCCCCAAAGGGGACCAGGCCGGCGGGCCATCGTTCAGCGTGTACTTCTTTGGCGCGGACGGCTTGAACGCCGAGGAAGGCTACAGCCTGTATTTTTCGGCTGCCGAGTTCGCCGACGAGCATGGTTTTGAAGCGGTTTGGACGCCCGAGCGGCACTTCCACCCGGTTGGTGGCCTGTATCCGAATCCGGCGGTGCTCAACGCCGCGCTGGCCGGGCGCACGCGCCGCGTTCACCTGCGCGCTGGCAGCGTGGTGCTGCCCTTGCACTCGACCTTGCGCGTGGCCGAAGAATGGGCCGTGGTCGATCAGATTTCGGGCGGGCGGGCCGGATTGGCCATTGCGTCCGGCTGGCACCCGCGCGACTTTGTGCTGGCGCCGCAGCGCTATGCCCCGGCCGAACGCATCCCTGCCATGCTGGCCGGGATGCGCGATCTGCGCGCGCTGTGGCGTGGCGAAGCCATCCAGCTGCGCGACGGCGCCGGCAACCTGGTCGACGTGCGCAGCTACCCGAAACCGCGGCAGGCGGACATTCCGCTGTGGATCACCTCGGCAGGCAACGCGCAGACCATTGAAACGGCGGCCGCGCACGGCGCCAACCTGTTGACGCACCTGCTCGGCCAGACCATGGAAACGCTGGCCGACAATGTCAGGCTGTACCGCGATGCGCTGGCGCGCCACGGTTTCGATCCGGCGTCGCGGCGCGTGACGCTGATGGTGCACACGTACCTGGGCGAGACGCGCGAGGAAGCGGTGGAGGCGGCGCGCGAACCCTTCCTTGAATACATGCGTTCGCACATAGGCCTGCTCGAGTCGCTGGTGCGCAGCCTGGGCGTCGAGCATCGGGGACTGGGAGCGCAAGACCTGGAAAACGCCGTTGCCTTCGCCTTTGAACGCTACTCGCGCACCGCTTCGCTGATCGGTTCCCCCGAAGACGCGGTGCACGTGGTGCACCAGTTGCACGCCCTGGGCGTCGACGAAATCGCCTGCCTGATTGACTGGATGCCGGCAGCGCAGGCGCTGGCGGGACTGCAGCGCGTACCGGCGCTGCGTGAGATGGCGGCCACGCGCCCCATGCGGCTCGACGCGGACAGCCTGCGCAGCCATTGCCAACGCGTGCTGCCCGACTACATGACGCCCTCGGCATTTTTGGTGCTGGAGCGCTTTCCGCTCACGGTCAACGGCAAGGTGGACCGGCGCGCATTGCCCGCGCCGCAGTCGGCGGCCGATGCAGCCGATGCAGCCGACGGCGCGCCTTTCGAGGTGCCGCGCGAGGGAGTCGAACAGATTCTGGCCGAGATCTGGGCGCGCGTATTGCGCCGCCCGCGCGTGGGCCGGCGCGATCATTTTTTCCATCTTGGGGGCGACTCCATCCTGGCGATCCAGGTCATTGCCCGCGCCCGCGAGGCCGGACTGCGCATCACCCCGCGCGAGCTGTTCCTGCATCCCACGCTGGAACGGCTGGCGGCAGTCGCCATGGTTGCCCGTCCCGACACGGCCGAGCAGGGCCTGGTGACCGGAGGCTTGACGCTGATGCCGATCCAGCGCTGGTTTTTTGACCTGGAACTGCCCGCGCCCCATCACTTCAATCAGTCGCTGGTGTTGGCCGCTGACGATGGCATCGATGTCACGCTGCTGGCCGAGGCGATGGACGCGGTGCTGGCCCACCATGACGCGCTGCGCCTTAAGTTTGTACGCACTGACGGCGCCTGGCAGGCGGAACACGCCGCCCCTGTTGGTGACACCGTGGTGCCGGCGCATGATCTCTCGACGCTGGCCGAACCTGCACGCGACGCGCGCTTTGCCGCGCTGGCCGATGCGCTGCAGGCCGACGCGCGCCTGGAAGACGGCAAACTGCTGCGCTGCGCAGCCGTGCGCTGGGATCAGCGCGCATGGCGCTTGCTGCTGGTGGGGCACCACTTGATCGTCGACGGCCTGTCCTGGCGCGTGATCGTCGAAGACTTGTCGAGCGCATATCGCCAGCGGGTGCGCGGGCAAGCCGTGGCCTTGCCGCTCAAGACCGCGTCGTTGCGCGAATGGAGCGAACGCCTCGGCGCGCTGGCGCAAGACCCCGGCGTGCTGGCCGAATTGCCGCACTGGGAAGCTGCCTGCGCGGCGGCCACGCGCGTACCCGCAGCTGCGCTCGATGCCGGCACCGTTCCCGAGCCGATCGTCCATAGCGTGCACCTGGATGTGGGGACCACCGCCGCGCTGGTGCAGCAAGTGCCAGCCCTGTTCCGCACCCGCATCGACGACCTGCTGCTGACCGCTCTGTCGAGCGTACTGGCGGCGTGGACCGGCAGCACCACCGTCGGCTTTGACCTGGAGTCGCACGGGCGCGAGGCGCTGTTCGACGACATCGACGTGTCGCGTACCGTGGGCTGGTTCACGTCGCTATACCCGGTGCGCATCGCGCTCGGTGGCGAGACCGACCCGCTGCGCCTGTTAAAGTCGGTAAAAGAACAGTTGCGCACCATTCCCCGCCACGGCATCGGCTACGGCGTGCTGCGTTACAGCGCCGGCGCGCCTTCGCTGGCGGCTGGGGCCGCCAATGCGGTGTGCTTCAATTATCTGGGCCAGATTGGCGCCGTCTTCGACGAGCAGGCGCTGTTCGCGCCGGCCACGCAGCCGCGCGGCCTGGAGCGCGACGCCGCCAATCGGTCGCCCAATCCGCTTGAAGTAAATGCGGTCATTATCGACGGCGAGCTGCACGTTTCATGGAGCAGCCAGGATAGCGCGCTCGATGCTGCCACGGTGGCGTGGCTGGCCGCGTCGTTCATGGCGCGGTTGCGCGGCCTGGTAGATGCCTGCCTGGCCTCGGCCGGCGGCTACACCCCGTCCGACTTTCCGCTGGCCGCCGTTGGCCAGGACTGGCTCGACGCACTGCACGCACGCGACGATGCGGCCGGCAATGCGGTGGAAGATTTGCTGGCGCTGACACCAATCCAGCAGGGCGTGCTGCTGCACTCGCTGATGCATGCCGGCAGTGGCATGTATGTGCAGCAGATGCGCAGCGAGTACGACGGCTCGCTCGACGTCAAGGTGCTGCAAGGAGCGCTGCAGGCGATGCTCGATCGGCATGCCGTGTTGCGCGGCACGGTCGTGTGGGAGGGCGTGCAGACGCCGCTGATGATTGTCTACCGCCACGTGGCCGTGGAACTGGTGGTGCACGACTGGCGCATGCACGACGCGGCAATGGTAGCCATGAAGCGCGCCGATTTCCTGGCCGAGGACCGGGCCCTTGGCTTTAACGAACCGGGCCAGCTGCTGCAGCGCTTTACGCTGCTGCGCCTGTCCGACGCTACATACGAGCTGGTCTGGACTTGCCACTACCTGTTGTTCGACGGCTGGTCATTCGCCGAGCTGCAGCGGCAATTCCTTGCCGATTTTGCGGCTCTGGCCCAGGGGCAGGCGCTGCAGGCGCCGCCGCCGCGCCCGTTCAGCGACTACGTCGCATGGCTGGCGCTCCAGGATCATGGCGAGGCGCAGCGGTTCTGGCGCGAGCAGTTGTCAGACATCGAGCAAGCAACGCCGCTGATGCTGGACCATCGCGGGCAGGAACGCCACGGCCACGGCGTGATCGAACTGGTGATCGAGCCGCCCGAGACGGCGCAACTGGCGGCCTTTGCCACCAGCGGCGGCCTGACCATGAACACGGTGGTGCAGGGCGTGTGGGCGCTGCTGCTCGCGCGCCTGTCGCAAGAGCGCACGGTGGTGTTCGGCTGCACGGTATCGGGCCGGCCGGCGGAACTGCCCGGCGTTGAAACCATGATCGGCATGTTCGTCAACAGCTTGCCGGTGCGGGTCGATATCGACGACGCCTTGCCGCTGCGCGAGTGGCTCTCGGCGCTGCAGCAGCGCCTGGCGGAAATGCGGCGCTTTGAAGCCATGCCGCTGACGCAAATCCAGGCGTGCAGCGGCCTGCCGTCCGGTGCGCCCTTGTTCGAGTCGCTGGTGGTGTTCGAGAATTTCCCGATCGACGACGTCTTGAAGCGGGGTGGACATCGCTTGCCGATCCGCTCGCTGTCGGTCCAGGAGCAAACCAATTACCCGCTCACCCTCACCGTGACCGCGGGTGACAAGCTGGCGCTGGCGCTGAGCTACGACTATGCGCGTTTCGACGAGCAGGCTGGCGAAGCCATCATGGCCATGCTGCGCATCCTGTTCGCTTCGCTGCTGACGGCGGCGCAACTGCCGCAAGGCCGGCTGGGCGACCTGGTGCTGCTGGACCCGGCGCAGGAATCCATGCTGGTGCGCGAGTGGAACCGGACGGGCAGGGTGGACGCAGATGGCCAGACCGTGCATGGCCTGGTGCAGGCGCAGGCCCTGCGCACGCCGCAGGCGGTGGCGCTGCGCTGCGGCGAGCAGACCTGGAGCTACCAGCAGCTCGAACACAGATCGAACCGGCTCGCGCACGAGCTCAGATCGCGCGGTTGCGGCCCCGGCGTGCGGGTTGGCGTGTGCCTGCCGCGTACGCCCGACATGGTGGCGGCGCTGCTGGCGGTGATGAAGAGCGGCGCCGCGTATGTGCCGCTCGATCCGGCCTACCCGGCCGAACGGCTGGCCTTGATGGCCGGGGACGCGCAATTGAAGCTGGTGCTGTGCGACGCGCAGTGGGCGCAATTGGCGCCGCCGGCTTGCCTTGAACTGGGCTGCCTGGTGGACGCAACGCTGGCAGCCGAGCGTCCGGCCACGGCGTTGCCTGAGTGCGCACGGCCGTACGACCTGGCCTATGTGATCTACACTTCGGGTTCGACCGGCCGGCCCAAGGGCGTGGCGATTGAACACCGCAGCTCGGTGGCGATGATTCACTGGGTGCGGGAGAGATTCACGGCGCAGGAGCTGGGCGGCATGTTGGCCAGCACTTCGGTATGCTTCGACCTGTCGGTGTTCGAGCTGTTCGCGCCGCTGTCCATGGGCGGCACGGCGGTACTGGTGGAGAACGCGCTGGAGTTGCCGCAGCTGGCGCAGGCGGTCAGCTTCGTCAATACGGTTCCTTCGGCCATGATCGAACTGCTGCGCCATGGCACGCTGCCCGCGAGCGTCACAGCGGTGGGACTGGCTGGCGAACCGCTGACGGACTCGCTGGTGCAGCGCATTTTTGAGCGCTCGCAAGTGCAGGCAGTGTACAACCTGTACGGGCCTTCCGAGGACACCACCTATTCGACCTGGGATGTGGTGCGCCGGGGCGAGCGGCGCGAGATGACGATTGGCCGGCCTTTGACGGGCACCCAGGCGTACGTGCTGGACTTGTGCGGGCGGCCGCTGCCGGTGGGAGTGGCGGGCGAGCTGTATCTGGGCGGGCAAGGTCTGGCGCGCGGCTACCTGGGTCGGCCGGACCTGACGGCCGAGCGCTTTGTGCCCGATCCGTTCAGCGAACAGGCTGGCGCCAGGTTGTACCGCACGGGCGACCGGGTCAAGTGGCGCGCGGACGGCCGGCTGGCGTTCCTGGGCCGGATCGACCACCAGGTCAAGCTGCGCGGCTACCGGATCGAACTGGGCGAAGTGGAGGCGGCGCTGCGCGTGCAAGAGGGCGTGCAGGAAGCGCTGGCGATGGTGCGCGACGAAGGCGAGGCCGGTCCGCGCTTGCTGGCCTGGGTGGTACCCAAGGCCGGCGCGGTATTGGCGGCGGCGGACTTGAAGGCGCTCTTGCAGCGCAGCTTGCCAGGGTATATGGTGCCGTCTGCGATGGCCGTGCTGGCGGCGTTTCCGCTCACGCCAACGGGCAAGATCAACCGGCGCGCATTGGCCTCGCCGGTGCTGGGCGCAACTGCCCCGGCAGCGCCCGAGTCGATGACCGCCACGCAGCAGCAGATCGCCGCCATCTGGCGCGAACTGCTCGGCGTGCCGCAGGTGGGCTTGCACGACAATTTCTTCGACCTTGGCGGGCATTCGCTGCTGATGCTGCGCACGCTCGGCCAATTGCGCGAGCTGGGCGGCAATGCTGCCGGGCTGGACATCGTCGACCTGTTCACCTACCCGACGGTGGCCGCGCTCGCGCAGCGGCTGGCGGCCGATGAGCAGCAAGCGGCCCACAGCGCGGCCACGGCGGCGTCGCGCATCCAGGACAGCGCCGCGCGGCAGCGGGCGGCGCAGCAACAGCAACGTAACAAGCACCTGAAAAGCAAACATGCCAGCACAACCTAGCACGATGGAACTGACAGACGTCGACCATGCACTTGGCGCCTCCCGGGGCGGCAAACTGCTGCATGCCCCACTGTATAATCCGCCGCTTTGCGCCACTTGCCAGGGAGAAACGTCATTGAAAACGCTGCGCTGCCCAAGCTCAAGGAGCGGGCAATGATGCTCCGGATGCTGGGTCTGCGTTTGCTCTGGTACAAGAACGCAACCGCGCAATTGCTGATGCGCCGCTGGCAAACCATTTTGCTGGCCGTGGGAACCATGGCGCCGGTGGGCGGATCCTTGCTCGGCGTGGCGGCCTATCCCGTGCTGGCGCTGCTCGCGCCTGAACACGGCGTTGCCTGGCGCGTGGGGGCGATCGGGCTGTGGCAGGGTTGCTGGGCCTTGTGGGCAATGATGCAGCGCGATCAATTGCACGGCGGCGTATTCACTGACTACGCCCGCGCGCTGCCCATTGGGCGCCGCACCTGGCGCGCCGTGGATCTGGTGGTACTGTTTTTGGCCGACACGCCGCTGCTCATTCCGTTCGTGGCCGCCTTGATCGCCGTCCTCTTCAAGCACGCCATGCCCTGGGAAGTCATCAAGGGTACGATGCTGATCGCTTTCCTGCTGGTCACGCAGCTGTGCGCCCAGATAGCGATCCTGCAGAACCGCCCGCAAGTGGTGCCTAGCTTTTTGGCGATCAATCTGTGGGTTGCCATCGCGCTCGCGCTGCCCCCGCTGTGCGCCGCGCTTGGCGTGACGATTGCCCTGGGCGCCAGCCTGGTGGCCCTGGTGGCGGACGTGCCCGCCATGCCGCGCCGTGCCAACGATGCCTTGCGCGGCCTGTTGCTGCCGCTGGGGCGACGTTTGTCCTGGCTGTTCCAGCAACTGCCGCCGCATGTGCGGCTCTCGCTTGCCATCCTGTATAGGCAGCATTATTCGATCATGCTGGGCAAGTTTTTCACTTGCATGCTGGTGCTGTTCACCTGCCTGGGCTTGATGTCGGTGTGGCAGTACGATTACCGCTGCCTGCCCACGGCGGTGATCGCCTCGACGCTGATCGCGCTCGCCTCCAGTGGGCTGTACCGCCCGCTGGAAATGGCCCACGAGGCGGCGCGCTCGCTGAGCGGCGCCTTGCCTTTGCGCGCCCGCTGGTCGGTGGCGCCGGACACGGTGGCGATCCTGAGCTTCGGTCTGCCGTTTGTGCTGGCGCTGGTCTGGACCTTGCACTCGCGTGTGGGCCTGCCGGCCTTGTCCGCCCTGGTGTACGTCGCCAGTTTCATGCTGCTGTCAACCGTGCTGCGCTGGCCGCAGCTGTTCTCGAGCCGGCATGCCGTTGTGTCCAGTTCCCTGCTGGCCGTGCTGTGGACGGTCGGGACGGCTAATATTTTTCCAATTTTAAAGATTTCATGATGCTACGTTTCGATAACGTTTCAAAATCCTTCAATAAGCGGAAAGTGCTTGACGGCATGAGCCGCAACTTTCCCACGGGACTGTACGCCCTGCACGGCAGTAATGGCATCGGCAAGTCCACGCTGCTGGCCATCCTGGCGGGCATTCTGGCCCCCGATTCAGGCGCCATCGACATCGACGGCTGCTCCTTGCTCGGCTCGCCGGAAGCGGCCAAGGCCAAGCTCTCCTTTGTGCCTGACGATTGTCCGGTCTATCCTTTCATGCGGGGGCGCGAACTGCTGCAGTTCGTCGCACAGGCAAAGCGGGTAACCGTTACCCAAAAGGTCGAAGACTTGATCGACCAGTTCGGCATGCGCCACTATCTGGACACGCGTTTCGGCCAGATGTCGCTGGGCACGCAAAAGAAAATGATGCTGGCCGCGGCCTGGATCGGCGAGCCGTCCGTGCTGCTGCTCGATGAACCGAGTAATGGCCTGGACGGCGCCACGCGCGACGTGCTGATCGCGCGCCTGCGTGACATGGGGCGCAATGCGGTCGTGCTCATGTCCACCCACGATGCCGACTTCGCCACTGCCGTCGGAGCCGAGGTGATTGCCTTTGCCAGCCTGCAAGGCGCCGGGACGCCGGTTGGGGCGGCAACGTGAGCGCGCCCGATTCGACTGTTTTGCCCGCTGCACTGCCATACGTCTCGGTCATCGTTCCCACCTTCAACGGCGCAGACACCTTGCCTGCGCTGCTGGCAGCACTGGCGGCCCAAACCTACCCGCGCGAGCGGATGCAGGTGCTGGTGGCCGACGATGCTTCCACCGATGGCACGGCAGCCCTGCTGGCGCAGCATGCCCCGCAGGTGCAGCATGTGCGCCTGGACCGCAACCGCGGCTCGTACGCGGCGCGCAACGCGGCGCTGGCGCAGGCGCGCGGCGACATCATCGCCTTCACCGACGCCGATTGCCAGCCGCATCCGGACTGGCTGCTGCAGGGCGTGCGCGCACTCCAGCAGCAGGGTGGGGGACTGGTGGCCGGCGCGGTGGCGATCGAGCCGGTTGCGCGGGCGTCGGTGGTGCAGCGCTACGACCAAGCGTTCGGGATCCAGCAAGCGTTTTTTGCCCTGCGCAAGCGCTTTGGCGCCACCGCCAATCTGCTGGTCGACCGGCGCGTGCTGGCCACCGTTCCGGCGTTTGACGAAAACTTGCGCTCGGGCGGCGACAAAGCGTTTTGCGACGTGTGCACGGCCCAGGGACAGGCTTTCTCGTACGCGCCACAAAGCCGGGTCGCGCATCCGCCGCGGCTTGCGCTGGGCGAACTGGTGATCAAGCAGGCGCGCATCGCGCGCGGGCATGCGCAGATTTTTGCGCGCTGGTCGCGCTATCGCATCCTGCCGCTGTCCTGCCATCCCGTCGAGTCGTTTGACAACGCGGCTTTCCAGCGCGAGGGCAGTGCCTGGTTCCGGTGGCGTTTTCGTGCCCTTTACTACGGCCTCGAACTGGTGTACCTGCTGCATTACGCACGCGCTTGTCTGAAACTGACGCTAAAGGAACGATTGTCATGAATGCAATAACGCGGCGCGCTCGCTACGTGCTGTTCGTCTTGCTGGGCACCGGCGGCGATGTCTGGCCCGCCCTCCAGCTGGCCTGCGCACTGCGGGACAGGGGCGACGAGGTTGAAGTGGCGTCCTACGCCAATGTCGAAGCCGACGTGCGCTCCCTCGGCCTGGCGTTCCATGCGGTCGGCTCGCGCGAGGAGTATCTGGCGCAGGTGGAGCAGCCCGCATTCTGGGGCCGCATGGGACCGCACATGGCAATGGCCGAAGGCGGCTACGTACGCCTGGCCATTCCCCGGGTCCATGCACTGGTGGCCTCGCTGCGCGAGCGGCGCCCGGTGCTGGCGTGCACGCGCAACGCCTATGGCGCACGCTTTGCAGCCGAGCAATTCGGGCTGCCGTGCATCAACCTGGTCTACAGTCCGCAGCAATTGATTACCCCGGACCGGCTTCCGTACCCCGCCAATACCCGTCTGGCGCGGGCATTGCCCGTGTTTTACAAGCGCGCGATGCTGCGCCTGGCGGACCGGTTCAACCTGGACCTGCTGTTGCCCACCGTGAACGCACTGCGCCTGCCGCTTGGCCTGCCGCCGATTCGCCGTCTGCGCGAATGGCTGTTTTTTGGCAGCCCGGCCCTAGCCTTGTATCCGCGCTGGTTCGACGATTTGTCGGCGCTGGCAAGCTCCAGCGTGGCCCAGGGCGACTTTCTGCTGCGCCACACTGACGAAGACGCGCCGCTTGACGACGCGCTGCTGCGTTTTCTCGATGCCGGCCCGCCGCCCGTGGTCTGCACCCTGGGCACTGGCATCGCCCATGCCCGCGAGCGATACGCCCTGGTGGCAGCGGCGCTCGCCCAGCAAGGGCGGCGCGGCGTGTTTGTCACTACGTTTGATGGCAACCTGCCCGAGCAGCTGGGCGCGCACGTGTTCAGGGTGGCCTATGCGAATCTGGCGAGCGTATTGCCGCGCTCCGCGCTGCTGATTCACCACGGCGGCATTGGCACCATGGCGCAAGCCATGCTGGCCGGCATGCCCCAATTGGTGATGCCGTTCTTTTATGACCAGGCCGACAACGGCGAGCGCGTGCGCCGCCTCGGTCTGGGCGGCATGCTCGAAGGCAGCGGCTGGGACGTCGGCACCGTGGCCGCAGCGATCGAGCAGGCGCTGTCGCAGCCCGCAGCCCAGCGCCTGGCGCTGCGCGAACGCATGCGCACCTCGGCGGGGGAGGCGGCCTGCGTCGATGCGTTCGAGTCGCTTCTCGCAACGGTTGCGCCGGCACCGGCGGTCGCCAGCGCAAGCCGCACTGCCCTGGCGGAGGTCAGCCCATGAAGCGCTATATGGCAAGCTTTCTGGTGCTGACGGGGCTGCGCTCCCGGCAGATGCTGTACATGGTGGGCGATGCGCTGGCCGGCGGCGTGCTTGGGGCGGCGCTGTTGACGGTGCTTTCCGAAGCGTTGAAGCGGGTAGGCAAGCAACAGGACGATCTGTGGCTGATCGCGGCCTTCGCCGCCGGCCTGGTGCTGTATGTCGTGCTGCAACACTTTGCCGTCGCGCGCATGACGAACGCCACCGAACTGGCGTGTGAAAACGTGCGCCTGCGCCTGTTGAAGGCGGCGCTGAACGCCCCCCTGATGGACAGCGAAAACACGGCCGCTCACCTGAAGCGCGCCTTGCTCACGCGCGATGCGGTGCAAGTGGCGGGCGCGATCCCGAATTGGATCGGCCTGTTGACCTCGTTCGCCACCGTCACCAGCGCGCTGGCCTACCTGGCGTGGCTGTCGCTGACGTCGACGCTGGTCGTATGCGCCGTCATTTTGCTGGCAGTCTACGCCTACCAGATGCTGATCGGGCGGACGATTGCCCGCATGCGCGAAGCCTACCGGGTGGCCGATACGGGACTGGGATTCGCCGACGATTTATTCCTCGGCACCAAGGAACTCAAGCTCGACCCTGAGTTTGCGCGCACCTTTGTGCGTGACGACCTGGCCGCCACCTTGCGCCGCGCGCGTGAGCTGTCGGTCAGCTTTCGCATCCAGCAACACGATGTCGGCCTGGTTGGCGTAGTCGCCTTTTATGGCTTGACGGCATTGGCGGCCTTTGCCTTCGAGCGATGGCTGCATGTGGCGGCCGATATCGTCAGCAGCGTGGTGGTGGTGCTGCTCTTTCTGCAGGGGCATATACAAAGCATGGTCCAGCGCCTGCCCGCGTTGACCGAATCCGCAGGGGCCCAGGAACGCGTCAACGTGCAACTGGCGACCTGGGAGCGCCGCGCCGAAATCGCGGTGGCGCAGCAAGCCATTGCGGCCTTGCCGCCGGACTGGCGGATGCTCAGGCTCGAGTCCGTCTCGTTTTCTTACGGAAAGGGCAGTGCCGGTGGCGCCTTCCAGCTGCGCGACGTGAGTCTGGCGGTGCCGCGCGGCGCGACGGTGTTTATTGTCGGCGGTAACGGCAGCGGCAAGACAACGCTGGCCAAGCTGCTGCTGGGGCTGTATTCGCCGGAACAAGGCCGCTTGATGATTGACGACGTCGTGATCGACGCCTCGCAGGTCCTGGCCTACCGTTCCGCGTTCAGTTCCGTGTTCAGCGACGTCCATCTGTTCCGGCGCTCGCTGGACATGCTGCCCGAGGCGTCGCGCCCGGGGTTCGAAAAGGCGATGGACGAACTCGACTTGCGCCTGCAGTTCGGGGACGATGGCCGGCTTGACGTGCGCGCGCTGTCCCAGGGGCAGAAAAAGCGCGTGGCTTCTGCCTTTGCGCTGGCGGAACACCGCCCGCTATGCCTGTTTGACGAGTGGACAGCCGATCAAGATCCCGAGTTTCGGCAATATTTTTACGAGACGTTCCTGCCGCGCCTGCGGGCAGAGGGGCGCACGGTCTTCGTCATTACCCATGACGACCGCCATTTTCACCGTGCCGACATGCTCGTGCGACTGGATGGGGGGCGGGTGGTCGACGTCGAGCGGCGCGATGCTTGTGCCGCCATGGTAACCATGGCGGCACAAGCGTAGGGACAAGTTTGCACCCGGCTTGCAGCAACAAAATAGCCTTTTTGTCATTGTGTATTTTCTGGAAATTGGTGTATTATCAATGTTGCGTCACGTCTACTTTTTGGCCGTGTGGGTTGGCCTTGCATGTTGGCCGTTTGGGCCGGCCAGACGCGACGGTTTTACCGTCATGTTGCTTGTTCGGACGGTAGGCCTGGCCAACGTCGCGTAACACTAATCTAGTTTGGAGAAGCAATGAAAGTGGTGGGTGTAATTGGCGCCGGCGTCATCGGCAAGGGCGTGGCGCAAGACCTCGCCAGCGCGGGATTCGAGGTCATCCTGATCGATATTTGCCAGCGCAAGCTCGAACAGGCACGTACCGACATCCGCAACGAACTGCGTTTTCATGGCTTGATGAACAGGTCGGGAGAAAAGGTGGACGTGGATGCCGTCCTGCAGCGCATTGTTTTTTCCAGCTCTTACGCCTTGCTCGCGCGCGCCGATGCCGTGATCGAGAACGTGGTCGAGAAATGGGAAGTAAAAAAGAGCGTGTATGCACTGCTTGAACAATACTGCCCGCCCCACTGCATTTACGCGGCCAACACGTCGGCCATTCCCATTACCCGGATCGCCGGCCTGACGCAGCGCCCGGGCCAGGTGCTGGGCATCCATTTCATGAACCCGGTGCCGATGAAGCGCGCCGTCGAAATGATCCGGGGCTTTCATACGACCCAAGACACGCTCGCCACCGCCGGCGACATGCTGAAAAAAATGGGCAAGGAAGCGATCCTGGTCAACGATTCGCCGGGCTTTGTATCGAACCGGGTATTGATGTTGACGATTAACGAAGCCATTTTGCTGGTGCAGGAAAACGTCAGCAGCGCCGCCGACGTGGACCGGATTTTCACCTCATGCTTTGGGCACAAGATGGGGCCGCTGGAAACGGCGGACCTGATCGGCCTCGACACCATTTTGTATTCCATCGAAGTGTTGCAGGACGCCTTTGCCGATTCCAAATACCGGCCCAGCGTGCTGCTCAAGCAGATGGTCGACGCCGGACTGCTGGGCAAGAAAAGCGGGCAGGGTTTTTATCAATATGCACAACAATAGGTCGAACATGAGCACGAACATCAGCACGATTGGCGCAGGCGCAGGCGCCGGCAATGACGGCGAGATCCGCGCGTCACTGAGAAATTTCATCGCCGGTTTCATTCGAAACAAGGAATTCCACGATAACGACGATATTTTCAAGGGTGGCTTTGTCAACTCCATGTTCGTGATGCAGCTGATCCTTTTCATCGAGAAAAACTTCGCCCTGGCAGTGGAGAATGAAGACCTCGAATTGAAAAATTTTTCCAGTGTCGATGTCATGGTGTCGTTCATTACCCGCAAACTCGCGCCCGCCGCAGTGCCATGCGCGTAAAGGGGAAGCGATGATTGCGAGCGGTCCGCACCGGCGCGACGAACTACGCGCGTTCCTGGCAGCCACGGTTGGCAAGCATGCGAACCAGTTCGATCTGGACCAGCGCATACCGCGCAGCGTGATTGCCCAATTGGCCGAGGCGGGCATTCTCGGCGCCCAGGTGCCGCGCCAGTTTGGCGGCACCGAGTATGACGCCTTCGATTTCGGCCATGTATGCGAACTGGTGGGGTATGCCAGCGGTTCCTTGCTCAGCTTGCTGACAGTGCATTCCATCGTTGCGTCCACCATCGTTCGCTGGGGTAGCGCCGCGCAAAAAGAGCGCTGGCTGCCGCTCCTGGCGAGCGGGGCTTCGCTCGGCGCTTTTGCCCTGAGCGAAGCGGACGTTGGCAGCGATGCGCGCAACGTGGGCACGCGCATTCGCCGCGAAGGCGATACGTTTGTTGTGAACGGCACCAAAAAGTGGATTTCGTGCGGCCAGATCGCCGATCTCTTTTTGATTGTTGGTAATTGCGACGGACGCGTGATCGGCCTGATCGTCGAGGCCGACAACCCGGGGCTGAGCATTGCGCCGATCAGCGACATGCTCGGATTCAGGGCGGCCATGCTGGCCGAAATCACGCTCGATGAGTGCGTCGTCGCGCAAAACCAGCTGTTGGGCAGCGTCGACTTCGGTTATGCGCAGGTGGTCGGGTCCGTGCTGGACCATGGCAGATTCTCGATTGCCTGGGGCTGCGTTGGCCTGGCCCAGGCGTGTATCGATGCGAGCCTGAATTACACCGAAACGCGGCAAACCTTTGGTCAGTATTTGAAGGATCACCAACTGGTGCAAAAAATGATCGCGGACATGGTCACCAATACCCAGGCAGCGCGCTTGCTGTGCGAGGACGCGGCGCGCAAAAGAGCGGCGGGCGACCATGGCGGGATCATGGCGACCACGATGGCGAAATACTTCGCTGCGCGCAATGCTGAAACGGTCGCGGCCGAAGCGGTCCAGCTGCACGGCGCAAATGGCTGCAGCAACGACTATCCGCTGGCCCGTCACTACCGGGACGCGAAAATCATGAGCATTATCGAAGGCAGCGCCCAGATGCAACAAATCCTGATCGCCCAGCACAGCTACGGGCGCTAATTTTGAACCAGAAAGCGCCGCATGCAACAGAATATGAGCACTAGCCCGACACCGCGCCGCGGCAAAATCAAATGCCTGGTCTGGGATCTGGACCATACGCTGTGGAACGGCATTTTGTCGGAAGGCGACCAGGTCGCCGTCGCCCCCCAGGTTGTCGAGGTCATGAAGGCGCTCGATCAGCGCGGCGTATTGCAGTCCATTGCCAGCAAAAATGACGCCCACTTTGCGCTCGAGCGCCTGCGTCAATGTGGACTGGACGCGTTTTTTCTGTATCCGCAAATTGGCTGGGGCGCCAAGAGCGCAGCGATCGCAACGATCGCCGAGCGCCTCAATATCGGCAGCGATGCGATCGCCTTTATTGACGACCAGCCGTTCGAACGGGACGAAGTAGCCTCCGTGCATCCGGACGTGCTGTGCCTGGACGTGGGCGAGATCGGCAACTTGCTGGCCATGCCGGAATTGACGCCCCGTTTCCTGACCGACGAGTCCTCTCGCCGCCGCGAAATGTATGTGCTCGATGCCGCCCGCTCCGAGGAAGAGAGCAGTTTCACCGGTCCCAAGGAAGACTTCCTCGCTGCGCTGAACATGATTTTTACGATCGCCCCGGCGGCCGAGACCGATCTGCACCGGCTGGAGGAATTGACGGCGCGGACCAATCAGCTCAACACCACCGGCTATATCTACAGCTATGAAGAGCTTGACGCCCTGCGCCAGTCGGACGACCACTTGCTGCTCACCTGCGCGCTCGACGACAAGTACGGCGCGTACGGAAAAATTGGCCTGGTCTTGATCGAGAAGCGGCCGCGCGCCTGGACCATCAAGCTGATGCTGATGTCGTGCCGCGTCATGTCGCGCGGGGTAGGCACCATTTTGCTCACCCATGTCATGCAGCTGGCCCGCTCGGCCGAGGTCGCGCTGCGCGCCGAGATGGTATTGAACGATCGCAACCGCATGATGTACATGACGTACAAGTTTGCCGGCTTCGTGGCCATGGAAAAGACCGACGGCGTCGAGATGCTCGAACACAATTTGCACCGTGTTCCCGCCATTCCCGGGTACGTCGAGCTGCGTACCTTGTGATTTACGCGCCTTAAGGCACAAGCAGGCACAAGCAATTCCTGAATAAAGGTAGTCAAAAAAATAATGGATCAGCAACAGTTCGAGCAGCAGGATGACGTGCAATTGGCCAGCGATGCGGTGGCAATCATTGGCATTTCCGGGCGTTTTCCCGGCGCCGCCGACGTACGGCAATTCTGGGAAAATCTGCGGGAAGGCAAGGAGTCGGTGCGCTTTTTCAGCGACCAGGAATTGCTCGACGCCGGTGTCACGCCAGCCATGCTGCAGCATCCCGCCTATGTCAAAGCGGCCGCCATGCTCGACGGCGCTGAAGATTTCGCTGCCGCGTTTTTTGGTTTCTCGCCCAAGGAAGCCGAACTGACTGATCCACAGCATCGCATTTTTCTCGAGTGCGCGTGGGAAGCAATGGAGGACGCCGGCTACGTCGGCGAGCAAGTGCAAGCGCGGGTCGGCGTATTCGCCGGCGCGGGGCTCAACAGTTACATGATCGCCAACCTGATGCCCAACCACCGCTTGCTGGAATCGATGGGGACGCTGCAGCTTGTCATCGGCAACAAGACCGATTTCCTGCCGACCAAGGTGTCCTACAAGTTGAACCTGAACGGCCCGAGCGTGAACGTCAATACCGCCTGTTCGACTTCGCTGGTGGCGGTGCACATGGCGTGCCGCAGCTTGCTCAGTTATGAATGCGACATGGTGCTGGCGGGCGGCGCCACCGTCGAATCGCCGCAAAAAAAGGGTTATCTGTACGAGCAAGGGGGCGTGATGTCGCCCGACGGCCACTGCCGCGCTTTCGATGCGCAGGCCCAGGGAACGGTGTGCGGCAGCGGCGCCGGCGTGGTGCTGCTCAAGCGCCTGGACGAAGCGCTGGCCGATGGCGACCATATCTATGCGGTGATCCGCGGCTCCGCGATCAATAACGACGGATCGAAAAAAATCGGGTACACCGCGCCAAGCGTCGACGGCCAGAAGGAAGTGATCGCGCTGGCGCTGGCGATGGCCGATGTGGCGCCCGACACGATCAGTTATGTGGAGGCGCACGGCACCGGCACCGCGCTTGGCGACCCGATCGAAGTGAGCGCCCTGACGCAGGCATTTCGCATGGGTACCGACCAGAGCGGCTATTGCGCGCTCGGCTCGGTCAAGTCGAATATCGGCCACCTGGATACGGCTGCCGGCATTGCCGGTTTGATCAAGACGGTCTTGTGCCTGCAGCACCGGGAGCTGGTACCCTCCTTGCATTATCAGCAGGCAAATAGCGCCATCGATTTCGGCAGCACGCCGTTTTACGTCAATACCGCCGCGCGCCCCTGGACCGCGCAACAGGCTGGCGCGCCGCTGCGCGCTGGCGTCAGTTCGTTCGGCATTGGCGGCACCAACGCGCACGTGATCCTGGAGCAGGCTCCGGCCGCCAAAAAGAGCGCCAGCACCCGTGAGTGGCAATTGCTGCTGCTGTCGGCGCAGACCGACACGGCGCTGGACGCGGCAAACCAACGGCTGCAACAGCACTTGGAGCGCCACCCCGGCAGCGCGCTGGCCGATGTCGCCTATACGCTGCATACCGGGCGCAAGGCCTTTGCCCACCGCAGCATGGTCTTGTGCACGGATACGGGCGACGCGCTGGCAGCGCTGCGCGAGCGCGATCAACGCGACCCAGGCCGCAGCCTGCGCATGCAGGCCGGCGACGGCGTGGCCGGACCCGTGTTCATGTTCCCCGGAATCGGCGACCAGAGCGTCAACATGGCGGCCGGTCTGTACCGTGACGAGCCGGTGTTTCGCGCCACGGTCGACACCTGCGCCACGCTGCTGGAGCCGCTGCTGGGCGTGGACCTGCGCACGCTGCTGTTTGCGAGCGATGGCGCAGCGAGCGCCGCAGCGCCGGCCGCGCTCGACTTGCGCCGGCTGTTAAATCGCCATGCGGACGGGGCGGCGCCGGCGGCGAGCACCGGTCCTGCATGGATGCGCAAGACCAGCCTGGTCCACCCGGCACTGTTCATGATCGAATACGCGCTGGCCAGAACCTTCATTGAGCGCGGCGTGACGCCGGCAGCCATGATCGGCCATAGCCTGGGCGAATACGTGGCCGCCTGCGTGGCCGGCGTGATGTCGCTGGGCGACGCCTTGAACGTTGTCGCCAAGCGCGCCAGCCTGATTCAAGACTTGCCGGAAGGGCGCATGCTGGCGGTGGCCATGCCGGCGGCGGCCTTGGCGGCGCTGGTGGCCGACGGCGTCTCGATCGCAGCCATCAATGGGCCGGCAGCCACCGTGATTGCCGGGCCAGCCGCCTTGATCGGCTCCATCGAACAGCATCTGCTGGGCCAGGGGATTGCCCACCTGCCGGTGCAATCGGCGCACGCCTTTCATTCTTCCATGATGGCGCCGCTGCAGGCGCCGCTGCGCGCCTTGTTCGAATCGGTCACGCTCAAGGCGCCGCAGGTGCCGTACGTGTCAAACCTGAGCGGCACCTGGATTACCGCCGCCCAGGCCACCGACCCCGCCTATTGGGTCAGCCACACCTGCCAGACGGTGCGCTTTGCCGACGGCATTGCAACGCTGTGCCAGCAGGCGTCGGCCACCTTCATTGAGATGGGGCCGGGCCAGACCTTGTCCAGCTTCCTGCAGCAATACCCGGCAGTGCAAGCGCGCGACGACATCACGACGCTGCCGACCTTGCCCGGCCCGCATGAGGGCGCCTCGGATGCGCTGGTGCTCACCCGTACCCTGGGCACCCTGTGGTGTCTCGGCCACCAGGTCGACTGGGCCGCTTATCACCAGCATGAACCACGCTTGCGCGTGTCGTTGCCAAGCTATCCGTTCGAGCGCGAACGCTACTGGATCGATGCACTGACGCCATCGGCGCAGACCAGCGATGCCGCGCTGAGCGCTGCCGGCGTGCTGTACCAGCCGGTCTGGTCCAGTGCGCGCATTGGCGCCAGCACGGCGCGCGCCGGCCAGGCGCCATGGCTGGTTTTCCAGGATGGCGGACCGGTCGCCGAGGCATTGCGGCAGCGCCTGGCGCAGCGCGGCGCGGCGGCAATTCTGGTCGGGCGTGGCGAGCGTTTCGAGCGGCGCGCGGAGAACGCGTATCTGGTGCGACCAGGCAAGCTGGATGATTACGCCCTGCTGGCCGCCGCATTGAGCGACGGCGAAGCGCTGCCAAGCAATATCGTGCACCTGTGGGCGCTGGCGGACCAGGATCATGGCAGCGACACCTACGCCAGTCTGCTGTGCCTGGGCAAGACCTTCGGCAGTACGGAACAGCGCGCCGCTGCCGCCTTGCAGCTGGCAGTCGTGACGCGTGAGGTGCACACCGTGACCGGCGAAGAGCAAGGCGCGCCCGAGGCGGCCGCGCTGATGGGGCCGTGCCGCGTGCTGCCGCTGGAGTTTCCGAACATCCGCTGCTGCAATATTGACCTGGCAGGGACCGCTACGGCGCACGCCGAGACGATGATCGATGGCATCTTGCACGAATTTGACAGCGGCATGCAACAGGACGTCGCCGCGTATCGCGGCGTTTTGCGCTGGACGCGCGCGTTCCAGCCATTCACGCCAAACCCGGGCACGCCATGGACAGCGCCGTCGGCCCCGGTCTACCTGGTCGCTTGCTATCAAGCTGGTGACCTGTCGCACGCGCTGGCGGCCTGTCTGGCGCGTCAACGCGGCGTCACGCTGGTCTTGATGATCGACGCGGCGCTGCCGCCCCGTGCCCAATGGGAACACTGCCTGGCCACGCCGCTTGAACAGGGCGCACTATGCGACACCCTGCGTGGCGTGCTGGCGCTGGAAAGTCTGGGCGCACGTGTCGCGCTGATCGATAACGTGGGCCAGAGCGGCGACGAGATGGCGTACCGGCGCGTTGCCGCCGCGCACCCGCGCCTGAACGCCGTGCTGTACGCGAGCCCATCGTTTGGCTATGACTTGATCCAGTTGAAGGATCCGGTCATGGCAGGCGCCGTGACGGCGCAGATGCAGCGCGCGGCCAGCCTCGCGCGCGCGCTCGACCAACTCGCGCCCGATCTGGTCGCGTTCTTCACTTCCAACCTGGCGGCAGCGGGCGCTGTGGGGCAGCTCGATAGCTGCAGCGCCAATGCTTACCTGCACAATTGTGCCGACCGGGCCTTTGGCGCGCGCCGCAAACCGGTGCTGACGGTGGCGCTCGATGTGCTGGGCCTGCGCGCGGCCAATGAGGTCGCCGCCGGCTTGCCGCCAGCCATGGCCCATGCCATCGCGTCGGGACGGCAAAGCTATGCAATCGATGCGCAACAGCTGGACGCGGTTCTGGCGGACGTGTTCGCAGCCGGTGAAGCGCAGCTGGCCGTCAGTGCGAGCGCGCTGGGCGCTGTGTTTGATGCTCTGCGCGGCAATACCTTGCCGGCGTTGATGCATACGTTTAAGTTGAGCAGCGCGCCGCGCGCGGCCGGCACGCGGCCGCCGTATCGCGCGCCGGAGTCCGATATCGAACAGCAAGTTGTCGCCATCTGGGAAAACCTGCTGGGTGCGAGGCAGATCGGCCTGGATGACAATGTCTTCAATCTGGGGGGCAATTCGCTGCTTGCGGTGCAGTTCATCTCGCGCATCCGCGAGGTGTACGGGATCGACATGTCGCTCAAGATGCTGTTCCAGGCAAACCTGATCTGCGAGATCGCCAATGTGGTGGAAGGCATCCTCCTGCGCGAGATCGAGGCCATGTCCGACGAGGAAGTCGAGCGCATGCAGCGGGAGTACGGTGAGGAAGGCGAAAATGGGGGCGGTCGCACCAGCGTCGAGCCGAGCCTGTATGAATTGCCCAACAAGTTGAAGGTTCAGCATTTCAATAAAGTGGAAACCGACCACTTTTACCACGACATTTTCGACGCCAAGGTGTACTACAGCCACGGCATTACGCTGCCGGACGGAGCCGTCATTTTCGATGTGGGCGCCAACATTGGCTTGTTCTCGCTGTTTGCCCATCACCAGTGCAAGCAGCCGAAGATTTTCGCGTTTGAACCGGCGCCGCCGGTGTTCGAGTTGCTGCAGATGAATCTGCAGTCGTATGGGGTCAACGCCACCTTGTTCAACTGCGGCGTTTCCAATCGCAGCGGCAAGCAGCAGCTGACCTTTTATCCGCACAGCACGGGCATGTCCTCGTTCCATGCGGACAAAGAGGAAGAAAAGGACGTGCTGCGCGCGATCGTGCAAAACCAGCTCAACGACGGCATGGCGGGGATGGAGCAGGTCATGCCGCACATGGAAGATATTCTGACCGAAAGGTTCCGGGAGACTCCGTATGAGTGCGAGCTGGTGACGCTGTCAAGCATCATCGACAAAGAGCGCGTGGAACACATCGACCTGGTCAAGATCGACGTGCAAAAGTGCGAGCTGGAGGTGCTCGAAGGCATTGAGGCGCGTCACTGGCAAGGTATTCGCCAGCTGGTCATCGAAGTCCACGATTTCGACGGACGGGTGGAGCTGGTGCGCTCTTTGCTGGAGCGGCACGGCTACCGCGTGCATGTCGAGCAGGAACTGCTGTATCGCACGTCCAGCATGTCGAACCTGTACGCGATTCGCCCATGATGTTGTATGCGTGACGTTGGTTCAAGCATAAAACGTGTTGCACGAGACGCTTGCCGGTACACTTGGCATGGGCGGCAAGCAGGTCGCGCGACACGTGGGAGAATCGTGGCAGGCTCCCCAAGCGAGGACAACATGGTTGCTGTACACAAAGCACTATGGCCGATTGTGGGCGTGATGTTGCTGGCGCTAAGCGCGCCAGCACGGGCGTCCAACTTCGTGTATCCAGACGCATCGCTGTGGCATGAGGTGGTGGTCAGCGACGAAGGCGACTACGCGATCGGGATCGTGTTCGCAGCCGGCAGCACCCGCCTCGAGCGGCAGCGTATCACGGCCATGCTTACCAGATTTCGCGATGAAGCGCCCGCCAGCGCGACCGGTGCGGGCGGCGTGCCAGCGTACTTCACCGTCGCGGTCAACCGCCTGCCATCGATGCAGCGCGTGCTCAACCTCATCGTGCCTCATCCCGTATCGACCAGCGTTCCGGCGGGCAGGGCAGTCCAGTTGGCAAAACTACATTTAGTTCCTGGGCGATATGAAGTATGGGTCACGACCGCCCAAAGCAGCCTTGAAATGAAATCGTTCAAACTGCAAAGCCACTTGGTCGTCGCCAAACTTGACAATGCAGCGGCGGGCGCCGCGCTGCAACTGCACAGCCCGTCGAAGCCTTGTTCGGCAGAAACCGATGAATTCAGGAAGAACGTGTGTCACCAGTTTCCCCGTCGCTAGCAGCTTGTCGGACTTAACGAGGCGAGCCGGAAATTCAGCTGGCCGAGGACAGATTTCGACGATTTTGAAGGTCAATAGTGGTTCTATTGACCAAAAAAGCGGTGAAATATGGACCGGTCAGGTGGATTTTTCGGCCGCCTCCATTAAGTCCGACAGGCTGCTAGCCTAGCATCGGCGATCATTTTTTGGCGACACGCGCCGCCACCGTGGCGGGCGGCGCCGTCACCGGCGGGGCCGGCTTGCGCGCCATCAGTGTCGGAAAATCGGCCTTGCATTTGACTCCCGCGGGAATCGCCCCGCCGGGATTGGCCAGCTCCATGCGCACCCCGAACGTGCCGCTGGCCGCGTCGATCACCCGGTCAACGACCTTGATGGTGGCGTTCAGGCGCTTGCCGGCGGGCTGCTCGGGCGTAACCGCCACCTGTTCGCCGGCCTTGACGGTGCCGTAGGCGGAACTGGGCATCAAGGCTTCGATGTGCAGCACATTGATCTCGGCAAGTTTCAGCAGGGGTTTGCGAATGTCGCGGTTGTCGGCCAGCTCGCCCGGATTGATCAAGCGTTCGACGACGATGCCGTCAATCGGGCTGCGAATCGTGCGCAGGCGCAGCTGTTCGCTGGCGCGCCGGTATTCCAGCGTGGCCAGTTTGCGCGCATCGGTCGCGTCGAGCAGCTCTGCCTGGGCCAGCCGGTGTTCGGCGGCTGACTCGTCGCGGTCCTGGACCGAGATGAAATTTTCCTTGACCAGCTTGTCGCGCCGGGTCGCCTTTTGCGCCAGAAAACCCAGCCGGCTCTCGCGCGACTGCACCGCGCCCTGCATCTGGGAGCGAAACTTGGCAATGTCGGCGCTGGCGCGTTCCAGGCCCGCATCGAGTTCGATCAGCACCTGGCCGGCGCGCACCGTGTCGCCGCGCTGCACCAGCACCCGGGTGACCAGGCCTTCGGTCGAGGGCCGCACTTCAATCGTCTGGCGCGCTTCGATCAGGCAGTCGACCGGGGCGGCGCTGGCCGCAACTGGCAGCGCGCACAGCAAGGCGGCCAGTGGAAAAAAATAGGGTGAATTCATGTCTTGGTTCCTGAAAAAGCCATTGTGCGCTCCATGGCGCTGTCGCGCTGAGCGGTATTGCGCCGTACGCCGGCATTTTGGCGTTCGGCCCTGTATTGTGCAAGCAGTTGCAGCAGTCGGCCCCAGCGCGGGTGCAGTTCGGCGTTGTCCGCAGCGGTGCGCGCCAGATGGCGCACCAGCAGCGGCGCGAAGCGGCAAAACAACTCGTCTTCGAGGCTGACGATCGCCTCGCACGACCCCGGGTCCCCCTGGCGCCCGGCGCGGCCGTACAACTGGCGGTCGATCCGGCGCGACTCGTGAAACTCCGACAAAATCACGTGCAGCCCGCCGGCGCTGCGCACTGCGGGCGCCAGGTCAATGTCGGTGCCGCGCCCGGCCATGTTGGTGGCCACCGTCACCCGTCCCGGCTGGCCGGCGTCGGCCACGATGGCCGCTTCGTGCTGGTCTTGCAGCGCGTTGAGCACCTGGTGCGCCTGTCCCAGGCTGGTCAACATCGCGCTCAATTCTTCGGACGCCTGCACCGAGCGGGTGCCGATCAACACCGCGCGACCGGCGCCCGCCAGTTCGGCGGCGCGCAGCGCAATCGCGCGCCAGCGCTGCTCCGATTGCGCCAGCAGGCGCACGCCCAAAAAGCGCCGGACGGCGGGGCGGTTGCGCGGGATGGCGACCATGCTGATGCCAAAGTCGGTCTTGATCTCGCGCGCCACTTCGCGCGCCGTGCCGCTCATGCCGGCGACCCGCAGGTAGCGCGAAAAAAATTGCGGATAGGTCTGGCGCGCGATGGTTTCGCGCGGCGCCGTCACCTCCAGGCCTTCCTTCAGTTCGATCATCTGGTGCAGGCCGCGCTCCCAGGTGCGGTCGGGCAAAATGCGGCCGGTGAATTCGTCGACGATCTGCACCTTGTCATCCAATACCACGTAGTTGGCGCCGCGCTTGAACGCGTGCAGCGCCGACAGGGCTTGCTCGACCCGTTCGTCGCGGATGCGGGCGATGTCCCAGTGCAGGTCGTCGGCGCTGAAGGACGCCGCCTGGGTGCTCAGGAAAAAACGCCCCTCGGCACTGAGCCGGAACTGGCGGCCCTGCTGCTGCGTGGTGAAGTGGCCGGGGCCGAGCGCACGCGCCAGCTTGAGCGCCAGGGCGGCGTCCTGCCGTTCGCGCAGCGCCTCGCGCTCGCGCGCGATGACCAGCGGCGTGCGCGCTTCGTCAACCAGGATGCCGTCGGCTTCGTCGACCAGCGCAAAATACAGGCCGCGCTGCTTGCGCTCGCCCGACTGCGGCGCGCACAGGCTGTCGCGCAGGTAGTCGAACACCAGGTCCTTGTTGACGCAGTAAGTGACGTCGGCCCGGTACGCCAGGCGCCGCGCCTGGTCGTCTTCGGCGTGGGTGACGACACCGACCGTAAAGCCAAACAGCGCAAACACGGGGCGCAGGTAGTCGGCGTCGCGGCGCGCCAGATAATCGTTGACGGTGACGACATGCACCGGCACCCCCGCCAACGCCAGCGTGAGCGCGGGCAGCAGGGCGGTCAGGGTCTTGCCTTCGCCGGTGGCCATTTCGATCATGCGCCCGCGCAGCAGGCCGTAGCCGCCCTGGTGCTGGACCGGGTAGGGCCGTTTGCCCAGCAGGCGCGCGCTCGCTTCGCCCGCCAGCGCAAAGGCGCGCGCGGCCAGCGCCTCGGTCACGCCGTCCCGGTGCAGCGCCACCTTGAGCGCGGCGGCGCGGCTGCCCAGTGCCGGCAAGTCCAATTCGCGCAGTTCTTCGGCGCCGGCCTGCACCTGCCTCGCAAAGCGCGCCAGGCAGCGCCGCTCGCGCCACTCGAGCGGCGCGGACCAGAGCGTGCCGGCGCCGGACAGCCAGCGGTCCAGCGCACCGATGCTTTGTGCGGCGCGTTCCGGGTACAGCCAGTCGGCGCCGGGTGTGGCGCCCCAGCGCGCCAGCGTGGCCCTAGACATGCAGCCTCGCGAGGAACAGCTGGCGCAAGCGCCGTCCCACCTGCGCGAACAGGGGCTCGGGCTTGAAGCGGAAGCGCACGTAGACGCGGGTGCCGATGCGCAGGTCAGGCGGCAGCTCGTCAAGTTGCAGGTCGACCTGGAACACCTTGGTCAGCGTGCGCAGCGCGTCCGGGTCGCGCGGGTCTTGCACCAGCGTGCCGCCGCCTTCCAGCGTGAGCGCCTTGCCGGGCAGGCGTTCATCGGCTTGCGGCACGGCGCGCACGATACGCGCGCCGTAGGCCTGCCCAATCCGGTCGGCCGGCATGACGTCGATCCGCACCAGCGCGCTGCGCACCAGGCCAATGTCGTCCTGGCCCACCACCGCGCGCACCGTGCGCTGCGTGGGCGCGACAATGTAGCCGAGCATGTCGCCGCGTTTGACGAAACTGCCGGGCAGGTCGTCGCTGCTGGCGCGCACGAACACGCCGGCCGAGGGCGCCAGCACCGCCAGCTGGGCCAGGCGCGCGTCCAGGTCGGCCAGCTTGGCTTGCTCGTGCTGCAGCGCTTCGTGGCTCTGGAAGGCGCGCGCGCGGTCGGTGCTCAGGTCGAGCACTGCCTGCACCTCCGCTTCGGCCACCTTGGCCAGCTGCTCGCTGTGGCGCGCCGCCAGTTCACGGTCGTGCAGCGTGGCGAGGACCTGGCCGGCATGCACCTGGCGCATCGATGCCACCGGCTGCGGCTGCACGAAGCCGCTGCCGGCGGCGCGCACTTCGGCGTCGGGACTGACCCACACCAGCGCTTCGCTCACCGCCGTATGCGGCAGCGGCACCAGGCTGCCGAACACGAGCAGCACCAACAGCGCCAGCGCGCTGACCGTCAGCGCGCGCGTGCGGCGGCGCGCCAGCGCGGGGCTGGCGAACAGGAAGCGCAGCATCTTGAAAGCGGGCAGCAGCACCATGCCGGCGATCGACCACAGCGCCAGCGCGGCGCCCACAAAGAAGTAGGCGTTGGCGATGATCAGGGCGATCGACAGCGCGAGCGCGGTGCGGTAGACGAATGCGGCCGGCGCGTAGAACAGGAACCAGCGCCGTTCGGCGCGGGTGGCGTCGGGCGCCTCGGCATCCTGGTCGCCAAAGGCGTGGCGCCGCGCGAGGTATGCCCAGTACGTATTGGCGCGCTGCGCCAGGTTCGGTATTTCAATCAGGTCGCACAGGATGTAATAGCCATCGTAGCGCAACAGCGGATTGGCATTGAACGCCAGCGTCGAGATCCCGGCCACCATGATCACGTTAAAGGCGATGGTGCGCACCAGGCCAGGTTCGGCGGCCAGCCAGACATACAGCGCGAGGGACGCGATCAGCAGTTCAGTGAGCATGCCGGCGGCGGCGACGAAGGCGCGGTACCATTTGGAGCGAAACGCGGTCGATGCCGAGGCGTCGACATACGGCGCCGGCGCGAACACCAGCAGCATTACGCCCGCTTCATGCACTTCGCCGCCGCGCGCCTTGACGGCGTAGCCATGGGCCAGTTCGTGCAGCAGTTTGACGGCCGGGAACACCAGCAGCAGGGCCAGCAGGTTGCTTGACGAGAGCAGCTGGTCCGACAGGTTGCCGGTCAGCGCTTCCCAGTGCTGCAGCGCCAGGAGCAGCGCCGGCACCACCGCCAGCAGCCACAGCGCCGCGCCCCAGCGCGAAAACAAGGGCCGCAGCGCTCCGATGGTGGCGCTCAGGAAGCGGTCCGGATCCCACAGCGCGATCCGGATTGCCATCGGGTTGAGCAGCCCGGCAATCCAGGCCGGCCGGCGCTGGGCTTTGCCGCGTTCGAGCAATTCGCCGCTTTCCGGGCGCGCTTCGCTGAGCAAGAGGTCGGCGCCATGCAGCTGCGAGAGCAGGCCGATCACCTCGTCCTGGGACGGGGCGGCGTCGCCCAGTTCGGCCAGCGCGCGCTGCCAGGCGGCGTCCACCCGGCAGCTGCCGTCAAGCTGCGAGGCGACCCACCATGCGCTGGGCGAAAAGCGGTGCGCCCGGTTGGTCAGCGGATCGTGCACGATGTACCAGGACTTGCCGCGAAAGCGCTGGCGGCTCACGCGCGCATGGTCGCGCAGGCGCGGGCGCAGCGCCGCCACCCGGTACCAGCCGTCGGACAGGAACGGGGCCGCCATCAGGGTCCCCACTTCCATGCCTGCAGCACCAGATAGTGCCAGGCCGCGTGGGTCCAGATCCACAGCATGCTGCGTTGGCCGGCGTCGATCTTGCCCACGCCCTGCATGCCGGGCCGCAGCGCCAGGCCGGCCTGGTCAAGTTTGGCTTCGACCCGGAACACATTGCGCCGGTCGGCCGCTTCGGGCGCAGCGATGTTGGTCACCACGAAGCTGAGCTTTTCGCCCGGCATGCCCGACAGCAGCAGCTGGCCGCGCTGGCCCACGCCAACGGCGCGCACGTCGCGCTCGTCGACCTTGATCACCACTCGGTAGGCCGCCAGCGGCGCTAGTTCGAACAGCACCTTGCCCTGGGCGATCGCCGCGCCGATATGCTGCGACAGGTCGCCCGAGACCACGTAGGCGTCGAACGGGGCCTTGAGCGCGGCTTGCTCGAGCCGGTCTTCGGCCAGCAGGCGCTGGGCCTGGGCCTGCTGCATCTGGGCCAGCGCCATGGCGCCCGCCGGCCGGTCGTGACGCGCCAGGGCGTCGCGGTAGCGGCTGCCGTGCTGGGCTTCCTCGGCCTGCCAGCGCTGCAGGTCGAGCCGGATCTGGCGCGTGTCCAGTTCGGCCAGTACGTCACCCTTGCGCACCGTCAGCCCGGCCTTCACCGCCGCACTGCCGATAAAGCCGTCGAAGGGCGCGGCCACCATGCGCTGCTGTTCGCCCTCGATGGCGGCGTCGGCGCTGATGCGCCAGGTGGTGTCGACCAAAGTCAGCGCCAGCACGGCGGCGAGCAGCAGCGCGGCGCCAACGCGCAGGGCCGGGCGGCGCGGGTCGCGCAGGCGCGTTGCCGCCGCATGCCAGGCGGCGCGCGTGCGCTGGCCCACCCAGCGGTGCGCCTGTTCCTTCGCTTCGAGCACCGGGCCGGCAATGCGGCCCATCTGCTCCATGGTGTCCACTTCGGCCGGCGTAAAGCCGCGTCCCGGCGCGCGCTCGAACAGCAGCACGCCGGCGCCCAGGCCAGCGCCGCCGGCCAGCAGCACGCTGCATACCGACATGCCGGCGGCGCTGGCGCGGTGCGCAATGGCCAGCACCGACTGCATGCCCGGCTGCGGCGGCAGCACCACGCTGCGGCGCTGGTCGTAGGCTTCATCCATGGCGTGTTCGAGCGCCCCGGCGGCCTGGCTCTTGCGGTCGAACCAGGCCGAGTGCGACAGCGCCTGCAGTTCGATGCGCCCGTCGCGCGCCATGCCCAGCGCCACCCGGCTGCAATCCATCTGCGCGGCCAGCCAGTTGACGGTGTCGAGCGCGGCGTGGGGGAACTGCTCCGGGCGGCACACCACCTGCAGCAGTTCGGCCTGGCCGCGCCAGCGCGCATCGGCAGGGTGTTGCTGCGGTTCGGCGTTGCCCAGCAAGACCTGGTTCAGGTAGCGCGCGGCCGCATCGACCGCGGCGATGGCGTCGGCTGCGCCCATGGCCGCGCCAGTCACCTCCAGGGCCAGCACGCCGGCCAGCTGGCTGCCGGCCAGCAGCGGCCAGGCCACCGCCACGGCGCCGCCGGCGTCGTGCAGCTCCATCGCGCGCGAGGCCAGGCTGCGCTCGGCCAGCGCGAGCAGGTGCATGGCGCCGCCCTGGCGCGGCCAGGACGCGGCCAGCACATAGGCGCCGGGCGCATTCTCGGCGCGCACCACGATGGCGGCCAGGGTGCCGTCAATCGCGCTGCAGGTCTGCTCCAGCCAGGCCGGCAGCAGCAGCGCCAGCCGGTCCGCCGGCGGCGGCGCGTGCCGGCCCGGGCCGGCGGCGACCTCAGGGTCGCGCGGCAAGGCAGCGTTCATCGACATCGCTCACTCCTTGGCTGGCCGCTCATGCGACTGACACCCGGTACACGGCGCCTTTGGTGGACGAAACGTACAGCATGCCGTCAGCGCCGAACGCCAGGCCGCTGATTTCGCCATCGCGCACGCCCTGCACCGTGGCGTCGATGCGCCGCAACTCATTGCCGTTGCGGTCGATCTTGACCAGGACGGCGCCGCCGTTGACGCTGCCGATCCAGAACGAACCATCGGCGTCGCGCGCAATGCCGGCCCAGCTTTGCACATTGAGCGGCAGCGCCACCCGGGCGATCTCGGCCCCGTTGAGCGGATTGATCTCGACCATCTGGTTGTACTGCTGCGAGAGCAGGAACAGGTGGCCGCTGGTCTGGTCATACAGGCCGGCGGTATTGTAGTAGCTGCCCGGCAGGATGAGCGACTTGATCAGCGCGCCGGTGGCCGGGTTGATGGCGGCCACGTTGTTGGCGCCGTTGTACGGGTAGCCGGCAAACAGCAGCAGGCTGCCGGCCGCCACGCTGGTGCCGCCCAGGTTCAAGCCCGCCGGCGCGATCTGCAGCCCGACGTAGTTGGCCGTGTACTGGTTGCCAAAGGCGGGGGTGAGGGCAATGCTCTGCAGCACCAGCCCGCTGGCCGGGTCGATCCGCAACAGCTTGCCCGGGTTGCCCGTGTCGATGGTCCACATGGCGCCGCTGGCGGTGTCGATCGCCACGTCGCCCAGCGCGCCGATGGCCGCGCTGGCCGTGCCGGGACGCACCGACGCCAGGTTCAGGCTGGCCGAGGTGCCGCCGGCGGTGGTCACGCTGGCCGCGCCCATGCCGTGGTGGGGCAGCAGGGCGGTGCTGAAGCTGGCCTGGCCATTCCAGACGTAGCGCCCCTGCGCCGCATCATAGTAGTAGCTCACGTCCACGCCCGCATTGATGGCCGTGTCGTTGACCGACAGCGACGGGAAGTCGTAGCGGGTGGCCCCTTCGACAAAGCCGCTGCCCAGCAGGGTGCCGCCTTCGTCAAAGCGCAGCACGGTGGGAACGATCTGCAGCAGCGGCTGGGCGGTCGCGCCGAACATCTGCAGCGTGAACGCGCCGTTCGCTTCCACCGGCACTTGCAGCGTGGCCGAGCTGCCGTCGGCCGCGGCCGAGACGGGACTGATGCGCAGCATCGACAGCACGCCGTCGTAACTGATGTAGCGCAGCAAAACGTCGCTGTCGGTGCTCAGCTTGGCGCCGGTCAGCGTGATCAGCTGGCCCGCATTGGCCGAAGCCTCGCCGGAGTTGGCCGGCGTGCCGCTGGCGGCGGTGGCCGTCACGCCCGTCATGCCGGCGCTGAACGCGGTGCTCACGCCGCCGGCGGTGCGCACGCTGATCGGCCCGAAGGCGCCGTTCGTCAGCGGCACCGTGAGCGTCACGCTGCCGTTGACATACTGTGCCAGCTGCGCGTTATATTCGGCGTTGACGTCTGGCCCGATGGCGGGGCCCGCATCGACGATCACGGTGCTGCCGAAGCGATATTCGCTCAACGCCCCTTCCACCAGGCCGCTGCCGTACAGGATCACCACGGCCGAGCTGCCATCGGCGGACACCGATTGCACCTGCACGCCCGTCATGACGGGCACGATCTGCAGGTCCACCCCGGCACCGTTGACGTCGCCTGCCAGGCGCACGGCGCCGCTGATGGCGTTGGCGGGCACCTGGACTTGCGCCTGGGTGCCGGCGTCATTCACCGAACTCGGACGCACCACCAGCTCGGCGCGCGCGCCGCTGCTGTCGACCGTCAGGAAGATGACGTCGGTGCTCATGTCGAGACCGGCGCCGTCGATCCGGATCACCTGGCCGACAACGGCCGAGGCATGCGCCGGATCGGCCGGCGCGCCGCTGGCGGCGGTGGCCGTGATGCCGGTCAAGCTCAGGCCAAAGGCGGCGCTGGTGCCGCCCACGGTGGCCACCCGGATCGGGCCGTTCGCCACGCCATCGGGCACGGTCAGGTTGATCAGACGCCCGCTGTTGCCAACGTCCAGCCCGTAGCTGCGGCCGGCGTCGTCCAGGCGCTGGGCGCCGAACAGGACGGCCGCATTGCCTTCCGCAAAGCCGGTTCCGGTCAGTTGCAGCGGTCCGCCATGATACGAGTAGCCGTTGTAGGCCGTCACGTCTTGCAGCGTGGGCACGATCTGCAACAGCATGCCGGTGCTGTCGCTGGCCAGGCGCACCGCGCCTGTGGTCGCGCCCAGCGGCACGATCACGGTCAGGCTGGTGCGGTCCGCTGCCACGCTGGTCGGGGTGACGGCGCTGTCGTACAACTGCCCGTTATCGTCGAGCATGGTAAACACCACTTGCTCGCCCGGCAAGATGGCGCTGGCCTGGAGCGTGATCAGCTGCCCCGTATTGGCCGACGGCAGCGCTGCCTGCGCCGCCGTTCCGCTGGCGGCGGTCGCGCTGATGGCGCTGATGCGGCTGTCGCCGGCAGCGCTGCGCTGCAGGTTCAAGCTGTAATTGCCCGCATACGTGCCGTTGTTGCCGGAACCGGCCACGGCCGGGTTGTAGGCATTGTTGTAGTACGCACTCACGCCAATGTAATAGGCACCTGCGCCGGTGGCGCTGGCAGTGAACGGTGTAGTCTCGCCCGGACTGCGGTAACCGCCCGCGACCTGCTTGCCACTGGCGTCGAACAGGCGCAGGTGGGAGTAGTAATTGTCAGAGAGGAAGGCCGTGATCTGTTCGCCGGCCGCCAGGTCGACCCGGTACAGGTCGATATCGAAGCCGTCGCCGATGGCGGCCTTGATCTTGATGCCCTGGTTCAGGCCCAAGTTCACTTGCAGCGCCGCCGTCATGATGGCGCCGGCGTCGGCCACGCTCAGGTCGGCCTGCTGGGTGATCGCGACCGCGCCCGTGTGCAGCGTGGCGCGCCCGCCGGCGGTGCGCACGGTGATCACACCGGCGCCGGTGCCGGCTGGCACCGTTACGCGGATCAATTGCTGGTCGCGGTAAGTGCCGTTCTGGCCTTCATTAATCGTGCGCACGTCGATGATGGTGGCCGCCTGGCCGTCGATTTCGACAGTCAGGTTGTTGCGCGTCAGGCCACTGCCTTCGATGGTCAAGACATTGCCCTGCGCTACCACGCCGGCCATGGCGCGCAGCGTCGGCACGATCTGCAGAGGCAGCGATACACCGCTGCCCAGCACGGACACCGCGCCGCTGGTGGCCAGCGCGGGCACGCGGATCGTGAGCGACTTGCCGTCGGCGGACGCGCTGCCGGTGCGGGTGACGGTGCCGACCACGCCGGCGTCGTCCACTGCCGTAAAGCGCACCAGCGTGGCGTTGGTGAAGCCCTGACCCGACAGGGTAATGGATTGGCCGGTGCTGGCCGCCGGCGCCGCCGGGTCGGCCGGCATGCCGCTCACCGCAAGCGTGGTGATGGCGTCGAACTGGCTGGCCAGGATGTTCGCGTTCGGCAAGGCGGCAAGTTCGGCGTAGCCGCCTTCGGTGCTGATCCGGATCGGGCCGTCGAGCGTGCGCGGCGCCACCAGGCTGACGCTGTCGTTGCGCGCGCCGGTGACGTCGAAGGGCGTTCCGGTGGTGTAGGCGTCGGCCAGGACCACGCCGCCCACGGTGACGCTGGACGCGCCCTCCATGAAGCCCGAGCCCTGCAAATAGAACATCTCGTCCTGGCCGGGGCGCCCGGTCATGCCGGTCAAGGTCGGCACGATCTGCAGGCGGATTCCGGGCGTGGCGTTGATGGTTTGCGGGGCGTCCAGGCGGTTGCTGATGGTCTTGCTCAGCACAGTGACGCCGTCCACGGACACGCTCAGCTGGTCGGGATTGCCCAGGCTGCCGTCCCATGAATCGAGCGCATACAGGTCAAAACTCATGGTGTAAGTCTGGCCGGCGGT